>CAMHJT010000008.1 GCA_946185495.1 uncultured Clostridiaceae bacterium
CTTCGTTGTAAATGAACCAGCCGACGGGAGCCTGTGTATTGGCTGATATGAAATTTCCATCCCGTTATACTCTATCAGAAAGTAAATCCAACAGCGTCTGTAAGAAACTGAAAGAATCATTCTCAACCCGCTAGATTTTATCAGACAGTAACTCAACAAGTGTCTGCTTCAGGTGGAAGGCCTCCTGCAGGCGCGTGATCTCCTGCCAGGCCTGCTGACGTTTCTCCTCGGGGCGGCTGCCTTTGACTGCGCGGATCATGATGTTTTTGGGGGAATGCGCCATGTCGATGAATTCGAGGAGCTGCGTCTTATAGCCGCAGCATTCCAGCACATTGGCTCGGATCGCGTCCGTCATCAGCGCGGACACACGCTCCTTCACAATGCCGTAGCGGGTGAGCAGGGAAAATTCATCACTGGCGATCTGGGCGTTCAGCTCATGTTGGCAGCAGGGTACGGACAATATAATGGAGGCGTCCCATGTGACGGCATTATAGAGCGCGTAGTCCGTTGCCGTGTCACAGGCATGGAGCGTGATCACCATGTCCACCGGTTCCGATGTGCTGTAACCGTTGATGTCGCCCTGCTCAAAGTGAAGATTGTCATAGTGATATTTACGGGCTGTCTCATTACACTTTCTGATCACATCGGCCTTTAAGTCCAGCCCTGTCATATGCACCTGCATGCCCCGGCACTCCACCAGATAATAATAGAGGATAAATGTCAGATAGGATTTGCCGCAGCCAAAATCAATAATATGGAAGGGCCGGCCCGAAGATGCCGGAAGCACATCCTCTACAAGCTCCAGAAAACGGTTGATCTGCCTGTACTTATCATACCTGGATTGGATCACCCTGCCCTCTTTGGAAAATATCCCCAGATCCACCAGCGGCGGAACCAGCGTGCCCTCCTGTAACAGGTAATTCTTTTTGCGGTTATGTCCCCCGGAAAGTTCTCCTTCATATGAAAAATCATAAATCCCCGCCACCCTTTTCCCATCAGGAGCAGCACCTTTTCCGGCTGGCTGCGTTCTGTTTTGCACATGCGTTAACAGCTTTCCCTTTTTTGTGATCCTGTAATCCCACTGCTTCGACGCGCCAAAAATATGAAGCTGGCCGTAAATATCCGGAAACATGGCGCAAATCGCCTCAGGCAGCTTGTCAGCCCCAATGTTTTCGTGAAAGGCCTGTTTGTCGGTGAACCGTTCGATCTGATAGGAAAGGCCTCCCTTCCGCGCGACCCTTGAAATCACAGCTTTCCGGTAGGGACAGCCCTGATCCCGCAGGCTGCTGCATACGATCTTTTCCGGCAACTCCCGAAGCGCTTCTGATAACGCGTTTTCAATCTCCTGCTTTTCCACTGTCTAAACCTTCCTTTCCAGCTCTCTTTTCCAGCCCCCGCCTTTCTTTCCAGACTTCGGCCTTCTTTTCCAGCCTCCGCCCTTCCATCACGCTTCTTCTTATAAAAAGAGAGACTATTTTAGCATTTATGGTTGGCAAAAGAGTTGTAACCCGCTGCGCGCATTTTTCAAAAATCCGGACCTATACGATATCTGCCGTCCTGCATCCGGCAACCTGAATCAGGTCTTCCGGCGCAAGCTCAATCTGAAAACCGACCTTTCCCGCACTGACAAAGACACGGTCAAACTCCACCGCTGTCTCATGAATAAATGTGGGAAACTGCTTCTTCATTCCGATTGGCGAGCATCCACCGTGGACATATCCGGTCAGCGGAAGCAGTTCCTTCTGCCTGATCATGCCGACAGCCTTCTCCCCAGACGCCTTCGCAGCCTTCTTCAGGTCCAGCTCCTCTTTTACCGGCACCACAAAGACATAGTACGCTCCGCTCTTTCCCTGTGTCACAAGCGTTTTGAACACCTTTGCCGGATCCTCTCCGAGGATGCCTGCTATTTCCTCTCCGCTCATCGTCGCATCGGGTTCATAGCTGTGCTTTTCATAAGAAATCTTTTTTCCGTCAAGCACCCGCATGACATTGGTTTTTTCTTCCTTCTTCATCCCTGCTCTCCCTTTCCCGACCAGCATGCCGTATAGCTGTCCAGCATAAACTGCGGCTTATATAACGTCTTCATTGTGCGAAGCCCGGCAATCCCCATATCGTCCTCGAGGTTGATATACCGGCAACTTCCGCTGACGAGCCTGGCAATTTCGCTGATCAGATACGGAACCACATCCGGGGACAGCTTGTCACTGTACTTGACCATGGCCATGTCATAAATATCCGGCGTGCTCTGATACCCGATCATGAAGGCCCAGCCGCCTGTCTCCGCCTCCAGACAAACGCCGGACATGGACAGCGCTATAAACGAATCCAGCGCCGCGCGGACTGCCCCGATATCATCCTGCGAGCCGTCTATCTCCATCCGCTCCCATTCCGACACATGATCGTGGAGCAGCGTCAGCTCCTGCCCCGTGATACAGCGAGTCCGGAACACATTGTTTTTACTGAAATTACGGCATTTTCGCCTGTAATTTCTGGACGCGCCGGGATCCAGCAGCGCCATCATACGGGTATCATAGACATATTCCGAGGTATCCCTGTCCAGCATGACTATAAAGCCCAGCTTTTCAAGAAATTCCCGTTCCTGCTCCGGCACATATACAAACTTAAGCCTGCGCCCAGCCTGCAGCTCCTCCTTCACAAACTGCCGGCATCGCTTCCTGCTACCACAGGGATAATAGTAGGCCTGATCCGCGTCACTGTGAAGCACAAAGAATTCTCCGTCTCCGCAGATCTTCAACCCGAACATATTCTGCCAGGTATAGATCCCCTGGAAAGAGAGCACCGACATAGAATTTATTTCTGTATCCCGCAGCCCCTCAATCCACGGGCGGTCGGAAAGCTCTATTTTCCTAAACTTCATCTTGTTTTCTTCCTTCCTTTGCGTTATCATTTTCAAACACATTTCCCTGCCGGCCGGAATCCTCATCCACCGCGTCCCGTGTCATATCAGATGCCTTAAGCGGAAACCTTCTTTTCCTTTCTCCACCCCGACATAGCCATCAGCGAGAAAAGCAGGATCGTCACGAGCAGTACGCCTGACACCATCAGCAAGCCACGCTTCACGCCGATCAGCAGCACGTAACTGAACACGAAGGAGCCTGCCGCCTGCGCGCCGTTTTCAAACAGGCTGTAGATTCCCATCGCGCGGTCATATCCGTATCGCTCCACCAGCTTTTCGTCTGTAAAATAGCTCGTAAGCAGCGGCAGGCCGAAGCTGTCGGAAACGCCCAGAAGCACGAGCGCGGCAAACAGCGCCGGAATGCTCTGAAGCTGCGCCACGATCACAAAGGCCATAACGTACAGGAGCACAGACAGCACCAGTCCCTGCCTCTTTTTCGTGTGGAACGCGTTAGTCAGCGTTCCGGAAAGCAGCATCACGCACAAACCGTTGAGCAGGTAGGAATAGCCGATATTTGTCTCAGACAGGCCCCACTCCGCGCCGATGATGGGATACATATAATTAAGATAATATCCGCAGGCGATCACCGGAACCAGCAGCAGCATAAAATATCCGATGATCCTCGGCTGAAAGAGGAACCGCACGGTACCGATCTCGCCAGCCCCGCCTTCTTCTTCCTCCGCCTGCCCGTTCTCGTCAGACAGATATTTTTTTGCCAGCACCAGCACTAAAAGACTCAGGACCGCCGTGACGATAAACAATGTCCGGTAGGAAATCCATTGCACCAGGAATCCACCAAATACAACGCCGCCATTCACTCCATTTAAGCCCGCTGCGTTGTAGTGGGAAAAGCCCTCGTCCTTCATCCCCTCCGGCATCATCGCGATCTTTGTGTTGACTAACAGCAGAATGATTCCCCAGCCAAGGCCAAGAAGCGCGTTGCCCAGCGTCAGGATCCAGATATTAGGGACCACCCTGAGCCCGAAGCCTGCCGCAAACACCAGCCCGGCCAGGACTACTGCCTTTCCATTGCCAAGCTTTTCGCAGATCCCGACTCCAAGGATGGAAAATACCGCGCCGGACAGCACCTCTGCCGAGATGGGAATTGCCGCCAGCACCTCCGCGGGAATCCCGAAGGTCTCCGCGTTGCTTGAAATCTTCATCGCGTATACCGGCAGGAAGGATGTCGCCAGATTCGTCAGGAAGAAGATCAGGAAGGTAATCATACGAAGCACCTCAGGCTGCACAAAAGGCGTTTTTCCCTGCACCTGTTTCTCGCGCATCTCGTTTCTTCCCTTCGAGAAATAGATCACTTCCATGACAAGCAGGATCACGGCAACCATCATGGCAAGAATGGTGATAAACATGTCCAGCATCATGCTGTAGTTTTCCCGAACTACCGTATCCAGATCTGTGCCGACCTCGATCAGGCCGACCACCTCTCCCTTCTTGTTTATAAGCGGATTCAGTATAAACTGGTAGCTGCCCTCAGTGGCCTGATAAATAAATGTTTTGCCCTCTCTGGTCGTAATCACATTCTGTTCCTCAGACCCCTCATACTCCCAGTCATACGGATAGATCGCACCCGTGTTTTCCAATGTATAGCTGCAGACGATCAGGCCGTCGTCCTTGACACTGTACATGGTACAGTAGAGGTCGTCAATGCAGTCATCATCCATCAGAAAGATCTCCTCTACACAGTCCTTGACAGCGCGGTAATCCTCCTTCATATAATCTGACGGACGGTCCAGCCTCTCGAACGAATCATACGGAAAACGCTGTGCTGTCAACGCTGCCGCAAGCTGAGCCTGACGGAACAGAGAATCCGTGATCTGCTTCATGAACTTCGGAAACAGCACGCTCATAAACAGCAATCCCACAGTCAGGACACCCGCCACCATCGCCACCACAACTCTGGTGAATTTTGTCGCACGTAGAATCACATGGCGAAGACCCAGGACAGTCCCGATCAGAAGCAGGATGGAAAGGACAACCACTGATAACCTGAATCCTATATAAGCAGCCCTGAAACGGGTCGCCGGATGAGCTGAACTGATATAGGAAACCTCATCTCCCTGCCATACCTTGACCGCATAGTTGGTGCATGCCGTAATCCCATTATTGACATCCAAAGAATATGCGATCTGGGCATCCTTTTCCGGATCTATTCCTCCAACCTCCTCTGCCGCCCCCGTTTGCGGGTCGATCCGGAGCAGCCGGCGTTTCCCCACATCCGTGACGAAAATGTTTCCGGACGCGTCACAGTCAAGATCATAGGGAATACTCAAGTCCTCCGAAGTGTCGCTGTCATACAGCACTCTGCTCTTCCCCTCCGCTTCCCAGACGCATACCTTTCCGTCATAGGTGACATAACACGGAAGCTCCAGCAGGGGATTCCAACTCACACTCCTGACATACAGTCCTGCATCCTTCAACTCATAGGTTTTCATATCCTGCCGGTCCGCCTCTTTCAGCGTAGAAAAGCTGTCATTCTCAATGACACACTCCAGTCTTGCGATGTCGTCCTTTTCTTTCAAAAAACAGGTCACACCGTTTTTTTTCGGTGACATTCCCACAATAGAACTAGACAGCGGCGGTTCATCGTATTCAAAATAGATCGCGTCTCCCAGATACTCTCCCTCCGGGCTGTACACAGCAATCCGCTCGTTCACGACACGGATACCTCGCTCAATCTGCGTAACATGTACATAAATATTGCCCTGCCCGTCACAGACCAGCCTCACTCCCCTTAAAAAACCCTGTATTCTCCATTGAAGTGTTCCGGAAGGATCCACCTTCAGCAGGTTTTCCCCAGACTGCTCGGCCACATACAGATTGCCTTCCCCATCCTTTGCCGCGCATAGCAGCTTGTCCATCTGGTACTCTCCGGACAATCCCAGATTTCTCCAGTCCTTTCCCCAAAAAATACCTGCCGCGCAAAGCAGCATCACAATCATGACGATAATCTGCTTTCCTTTCATATTCCCTCCATCCTCTCATGTCCCTCTGCCCACAGCGATCCCTCCACGCCTGTAACCCGGCAAAGAAAACAATTTTCAAACCGGCGTGTCTGCCCTGACGGGCTCCACGCTGACGTACAGCCTATTCCGTAAGCTGCCGGGCCGCCATCCGGGCAAACCGGCCGTTTTTCGCCATCAGCTCCTCATAGGTGCCCTCCTCGACCACCCTGCCTCCATCCAGAAACAGGATCCTGTCACAGTCCCGGATCGTAGACAGCCTGTGGGCGATCACCAGCCTCGTACAGGAAAGCGCCTTCAGCGACTGCACCACGATAGACTGCGTTTTGTTGTCCAACGCCGAGGTCGCTTCATCAAACAGCAGAATATCCGGATTCGCCGCAAGCGCCCTGGCAATCAGCAACCTCTGTTTCTGCCCGCCGGAAATGCCTCCGCCGTCCTCCGAGAGCATGGTGAACATTCCCATAGGCATTTTCTCAATATCCTCCTTAAGTCCCGCCCTTTCGACCGCATTCCAGGCCTCCTCCATCGTAAGCATCGGTGCGCAGATGGACAGGTTGGTGATAATGTCGCCGGAAAACAGGCTTCCGCTCTGCAGCACCACGCCGATCCTGCGCCGCAGGGAGCTTATGTCCATACGCGTGATATCCTTGCCGTCATAGTACACGGAACCGCTCTCCGCTGTCTCAAAGCCGAGCAGAAGGCGGAACAGGGTGGATTTGCCGCAGCCTGAATTGCCCACGACGCCCACATATTCCCCTTTGCGGATATGCAGGTTCATCCCGTTGATCACATAGGGCATATCGTCCCTGTACCGGAAATATACATTGCTGATCTCAATCTCGCCGCTGATCTGCCTAACCTCATCCCGGTCGCCGTAAATCTCAGGCCTGGCCTCCAGAATGGGTCTTAGCATCTCCGCGAACACACGCAGCGCGCCAAGCTGGAATCCCACCGCAGACAGGGACAGGATTGCCGCCTGAAAGGAGCCGAAAGCCGTCGTAAACGCGATGAAATCAGATGCCGAAAGCCCGTTCTTCCAGGCAAGCTGATACAGCACGATGCTTCCCGCAAACGGAAGCATCGTACCCACCACGCCGGACATCCTAAGTATATATCCCGGCATTACCGGCATATCCTTCCTTACCCTGGCCCAGCGCTGGTAAGCACGGATCTCCGCGCCGGCTGTCCGGATCTGCACGATACCGCCGATCAGCTGGTACAGGATACTGGTACCCCTGCTGCACTCCTCAATGCATTTCCGGTTGTACTTGACCTGCAGTACGCCTGACAACAGCACATGGGCGAGCAGTATGCCGAGAATCGCAAGAGACGGCAGCACCAACGGCTTTGCAAACCATGAAAGCTGAAAGATATAAATAACAGACAGCAGCGTTCCCAACAGGGCAGGAATGAGCTGGCCGCCCACGATCTGGCAAATCTGTGTCACAGCGTTAGCTCTGTTGTAGATCTCACCCGCCTCATATTCTTTGAAAAATGTGACTGGAAGGGAAAACAGCCTGTTCCATATCGCGCTCTGCCCCTCCACCTGCATTTTCTGACCGATCCTCGCCACCGAAATATTTCTGGTCAGCCCGATCAGCGCCGTAAACAATGCCGAGCTGATCACCATGATCAGAATGCCCGGTATCATCCGGACCGTACCGGACGGGACCACCGAATTATACACCAGGCTGTTGATATAAGGCATCAGAAGCCCGCAGAATTCCAACAATACGCTGACCAGCAGGATCTGCCACAGATCCGCCATTTTGATCCTCCCCAGCAAAAAGCGCAAAAATCCGGAAAAATCCGCTGTATCCACCGGCAGGCACCTGTAAAAACAAAACGCGTCCTCCCCAATGGAGCGGGCCTCCTGTTTTTTGATCCTGACCGGCCTGCCGTTCTCCATCCTGACATAATATCCGGTCGCGTCCGGAAGCAGGATCTGCTCCTCCCCGTTTTCAAGGCTGACCAGAATGGGAAGGCCGGCCTGGCGCCACCATTGTCCCTCAAGACGGATCTTCCTTATGAGCAGGCCGCCCTTTCTCAGAATATAGGACAATACCTTGTCCTCCGGCAGATGCTCAGGCAGTTCAAGATCCCTGATGCCGTAGTAGGCCAGCAGGTCATGATAGGTTCTGTAGGCCGCATCCTCCTGCCTGAATTCCTTCATCCCCATCTCATCAGCAATCCCCTGGTACAATGACCCGACAGATTCCCTGAGCAGCTCCTGCTCCTTTTTTTTCTTTTCTAATATAGACTGCATCTATCCACCTCTATCATGAATCTCCTTTATAGATCCGGGTCAATCACTTCTGACCAGCGACGCGTAAGCCCCGTTCAACGCCATCAGTTCCTCATGGGTTCCCCGTTCGATGATCTCTCCGTCTCCGAGCATCAGGATCTCATCCGCGTCCCGTATCGTAGACAGGCGGTGCGCCACAATAAAGCAGGTAACGCCACGCTTTCTCACGGCATCCATGACATTTTTCTCTGTCACGACATCCAGAGCCGAGGTTGCCTCATCCATGATCAGCACAGAAGGAGACGACGCCAGCGCCCGTGCGATCTCAATCCTCTGCCTCTGTCCGCCGGAAAGATCTCCCCCGCCCTCGCTCAGCACATACTCATATCCTCCGGGGCGTTTCATGATCTCCTCATGAATTCCCGCATCCTTGCACGCATTGATCACTGTCTGCTCATCAATCTCATCATTCCACATGGTAACGTTATCCCGGAAGGTTCCGGCAAACAGGGCAATATTCTGTTCCACCACCGCCACGGAATTCGTGAATACATAATGATCGATCTCATCCCTGGGGATTCCGTCAAACAGCACCTGTCCGCCGCTTTCCCGATAAAGCCCGGACAAAAGCTTGGTAAAGGTTGACTTGCCGCTTCCGCTGGCACCCGTGATGGCAATAACCGATCCCGGTTTTGCGTGTACCGAAAAATGCTTCAGAAGCGGCGGCGTCACCGGGCTGTAGGAAAAACTGACATCCTCCACGTCTACCTTGCCCGTCAGGTGCTCCAGCTCCGGCTTTTCACCGCCGAACATCTGCTGCTCTGAAACAGCCTCTTCGTATTTCATGACATCCTGCACCCGATCCACGCTGCCCGAAACCTCCTGCACCGCCTGCACGCAGGACACAAGGCTTTGCAGCGGTGAAAAGAAAATCTGGATAAAGGACTGGAACGCGACCAGAAGCCCTACCGTGATCTCCCCGCGGAAAATCTGAAAGACCCCCATGATCAGCACAACCGCATTGCCAATTCCCTGGATCAGGCTGGAAAGCATGTCCGTATACATCCTTTTTTGCTGAAGCTCCGCCATGGAATTATTGTATTTCGTCTGGTATCCCAGAAGCTTCTCCACAAGCCCGTTCTCCGCCCCTGCCGACTTCACCGTCTCGATCATGGAAATGCCGGAAAGCATGGCGCCCGACAGCTTGCCCTGATCCCTCGCAATGCTCCTGGCTGCGTTTTCATCTCCGGCCATCACCTTAAACAGCAGGGCAAACTCCAATACGCCGATCTCCGTCACCACAATGCCGATGGACGGCTTTAAGCAGATCAGAAGGACAGACAGGATGAACAGGAACAGCCCCTCCATAAACGCGGGAATGATCTGTCCGAACAAAAGAGACGCGATATTCTCCTGATTATCCACTCTGGAGACGATATCACCGTCAAAGCGCTGCGCATAAAAGCTCGCAGGCAGCCGCAGGATCTTCCAGACCAGCTCCGAGGTGCGGCCGGTCACAAACCTGGCCCTCATGCGTGTCAGCAGAAGCGCCTGCAGACAGCCGCACAAAAGACCCACCACAAACACAATATCCATCGCGGCGACCAGCGGCGCCATCCACTCCGACAGATGGCCCAGCAGCACCTTATCTGTAAAGATCTTATAAAAGATCGGCGGCAAAA
The DNA here is from genome assembly GCA_946185495.1 of uncultured Clostridiaceae bacterium. Classification (GTDB taxonomy): domain Bacteria; phylum Bacillota; class Clostridia; order Lachnospirales; family Lachnospiraceae; genus CAG-590. The sequence continues at coordinate 9,826 of CAMHJT010000008.1, forward strand.
TCCTGGCACAGCCGTACACCAGTCTGGACATGACCACCATATACACCGGCAGCTTCATGGAAGCCAGCACCTCTCCGAGATATCCGCCCGTACTGGAAGGCCTACCCTCCGGCACAAAGGATTCCCCCGGTGAAAAGGTCATGACAATCCCCGTAAAAGAAGTCTCAAAGGTATCCCAGTCCACCTTCACCCGGCCCTCCGCCGGATCATGCAGCACAGCAAAGCCCTTTTCAAATCCGGTCAGCACTACAAAATGGTTGAAATTCCAGTGAATGACCATCGGAAAATCTTCCCTGTCCCGCAGCGCCTCCGCCTTCATTTTAAATCCCTTCGCGACAAGGCCGTGCTTTTTCGCGGCCAGCAGTATGTATTTTGCCGTACTTCCATCCCTTGTCACATTGCAGTCTACCCGCATCCGCTCCAGAGGGATATATCTTTGATAATATCCGAGGATCATTGCAAGGCTGGCAGCGCCGCACTCCACTGCCTCCATCTGCAATATCACCGGAATCTTGTTTTTCTTCATCATCTTACCTCTTGCGTATCCTATCAATCAGAAAACAGAAGCTCATATGGATGGTATTCCTTTTTGATGATCCTGACCGAACAGCGATCCCCTGATTTGACCTTCAGGGAGCTTCCTTTGGGATTCGACCACACATATCCGCCCGCCTCGTCGGCGGACACATCGAGCTGAACCACAATCTCCACGCAGTTGCCTGACTCCCGCAGGCCATCCACATAGTTCAGGGTTCCCATATGCTTTAAGATATAATTATCCGAAATCAGGTAGGGAGAGATCGCCGAGATCACGCCCTCCATATATCCGTATTCCTCCCGCGAAACAAAGGATGGCGTGATCTGCGCCTCCATGCCCGGCTCAAACGCGCCGGCCTCCTCCTTGGGCATATAGAGAAAAACCTCATTATAGCTGCCAAAGCTCTCCGGCACCACCGTTGCCACTGTATCGCCGACTGAGATGACCGTTCCCTTCATCTGCACGCTCTGTACCAGTCCCTCGATCTCGCTGCGCAGCACCATTCTTCCGTTCAGCGTGAGCAGCTCATTGGCGATCTCCCTGTATTTCTGCGAGGTGGCCTCATACTTTTCCTGCTCCTCCCGCAGCTCAGCGATCTGATCCATGATTTCCTTGTTATAGAGCGTTGCTATGATGTCTCCCTTGTTGACGTGATCCCCCTCCACAACCAGAATGTCATGAATGATGCAGTCAATCTTTGTATTGACGCATACCACGTCATCATGGCTGTAGATCACTCCTGTATAATCCTCACCATAGGATATATTTCCAAAAATGACCCACAAAATAGCCGCAACCACGCCTACCATTACCGCGGCATACTGCGCCAGAATCGCGGGAGAGACCAGCTTGACCTGCTTGTCCAGCTTCTCCGGCGTGGACAGGCGCTCCATAGCCGACTCATTAAACAGATTTGACTTCATCTTGATCCCCCTCCGTTGTAAACCTTGAACTCGGAATTATGGCAGCGGAATACCGGACAGTCCTCTTCTATCAGGCGGCCGTTCTCATCAAACCGGAGCAGCCCTCCCACGCCACGGTAGCCATGCTCTGACTTTAACTCCTCCATCAGCTGATACCCTGTGACTTTTCTGCCCTTACAGCACTCTGACAGCATCATGAAAAGGTCATAATACTGGATGGCTGTCGTCGTAAAGGATTCCTTGCTCCGCTCCTCATACCGCTTCTTAAAACGTTCCATCTCACTGTTTTGCGCGTAAGGATAATTCGGAATAATATACACGCCCTCCAGAAAGGAACCGTAATTCTTCAGCACGCCGGAATTATCCAGCACATAATCACCAACCCGCACAAGCCCCGGCATATTCTGCACCAGCTTCTTGAGCAGCCATTCACTGTCCTCCTGCGTATAGAAGTTCGCGACCACTGTGTCCACTCCCAGCAGCTTGTACTGTGTCAGCATATCGCCGAGCTCCGCGTCATTGAACGGGCCCGTCTCTGAATAGCAAACCCTGCAGTTCGGTGAATGATCCAGAACGGAAAGGATGCCCCGGATCGTATCGCGTTCAAACATCGTATCGGAATGACACAGCGCGACATTTCTGGCGTTATTTTTAACCAGCAGCTCCCCGATCTTCTCTCCCATCACCCGCGCGCTCAGGAAATCAGCGATCAGGTAGTCATATTCCTGCTCCGCCACCTGGTCATAACAGCCCATGGTGACGATAAATGGTTTTCCGGCCTCCTCAAAATACGGCATCTCCGCATCGATGGAGTCAAAGTTCTGAAGCGAGATCACCACATCAACCGTAGGATCCTCCGCCAATTGCTTCGCGATAGATATTCCCTTCACATAACTTCCCTCATCCTCGATCAGCTCATAGGTGACCGGAAACCCGCCCTTCTCTCCGATATCCTCAAGCGCTGTCTGAATGCCCTGCTCAATTCCGGCCTCGGAATAATAAAACCCCTCGCTGTCCAGAATCACGACATGCAGGCTGTTATAATCAATCTTCCCGATCAGATGCTGCATATATAACACGATAAATGCAGCAAACAACAGCACTGCTAAAAAAACGATCCCAATTCCAATTTTCAACCTCTTGTTTATCACGTTTCTTCTCCTCTATAAACCATAGTTTATATTTGACCAAATCCGGCCTAATGCTTCTGACACATGTTTTCCCGCCATGCCGTTTTCACAGCTTCAGGCGTATCTTCCTGGTCCTTTTGATCCGGCTGCCTCCCCGCTTCCATTCCAGGCGGAGCACCGCCTTCCCGCTCTGGAATTTTTTCGCCTTCAGCTTTCTCCAGGTTACCTCCGCCCTGCTGCCCTTTACAGACAGCCTGCAAGCGCGGGTCCGTTTTTTCCCCTTCCCGTATGCCTGCGTAAGCGTCACCTTGAGTTTTCCCTTTTCCGGCACCTTCTTAATGACAACGGCCAGCTTCTTCTTTCCGGAGCTCACCCTTCCGAAACAGAGGGCTTCCTCCGTTTTTTGCTCCGTTGTCACAGCCGCGTCCGGTCTCTCCTCCGTCGCTGCGCCCGTGCCCGTCTTTTGCTCCGTTGTCGCGTCCGCGCCCGGTCTCTCCTCCGTCGCTGCGCCCGTGCCCGTCTTTTGCTCCGTTGTCGCGTCCGCGTCCGGTCTCTCCTCCGTCGCTGCGTCCGCACCCGTCTTTTGCTCCGTTGTCGCGTCCGCACCCGTTTTTTGCTCCGTTGTCACAGCCGCGCCCGGCATCGGCTCCTCCGCCCCGGACAGCTCATTTAAAATTCCTTCCATCGTGAGAGCAGGATAGGCAAACTCCCTGCCCGCGCAGTAAAACTCCGTCTTCTGTGTCATGGTGGCAAGAAACCGGTCTGTCAGTTCAGGAGCCTCCATCTCTTCACCAAGACATCCCATATACACCGCCACCGCGGCAGATACCAGAGCCGTCGCGTAAGAGGTTCCCTTCACGGTCGTGTACCGGTTTCCCTTAGATACAGTATACAGCATTTCTCCCGGCGCAACAATATCGTATTTTCTTTCCCCGTCCTGTTCCTGATCCCAGTTTGTAAACTCTGCCAGGCCTCCGCCAACACTGCCCGCCATCACGCCGATGCAGCAGTCCCAGGCAGCGGGATAGGCGTCCATGCAGGTATAACCCATGTCCCTGACCTCCTGCCGGCTGAGTTTTCCCTGCGTGACAAAGCCCTCGTTTCCGGCTGCCGCCACCATCACGCAGCTTTTGGCAGCTTCCCTCACCGCCTCTTCCAAAAGGTCCGAGGGATCGTAGGTGGCAAAGGACATGTTGATCACGTCCGCTCCCATTTTCACGGCGTACCTGATCCCCTCAACCACAGAATCCGTATCATAGTTCGTATCCTGGCTGACCTTGATCGGCATGATCCTCGCCCCGTACGCAAGCCCGGCTCCGCCGCCGTCCCCCGGCTGCATGCCGATGAGCCCGGCTATCTCCGTGCCATGCCCCACGCTGTCTGTCTGATATGCGTACCGGTTTGCCAGATTCAGCCCGTAGACATCGTCCACATAACCATTCCCGTCATCATCCACGCCGTCTTTCCCGTTCAGTTCCGCCTCATTGCACCACCTTGCGTCATTAAGGCAGGTCGCGGAAGAGGCCAGCCCGGTATCGATCACCGCGATCACGATCCCCTCCCCGGGCTGCCTGCCCTCCGCCTCCAGCTTCTCCCAGACAGGCCGTATTCCAACCTTGTCCAAATACCAGCTCGACGAGATTCCGGGATCCGCCTCCTCAGACGGCAGCGCCTGTGTCTGCATACGCCCCCTGCCATCCAGCGCCGCAGCAGAAGCACCATCTTCAGTTGTAAACAATATGCCACACAGCATGACCGGCAGCAACCATTTCCATCTCAACCGCATTTGCTTCAAAGCCTTCCCTTTTTCAGCCCACCGGTTTTTATCCGGTTTCACATAAAAAAAAATAATCCACTATCCATTATAATGCATAACACGCCTCGCCGTCCAGCATTTTACACCAAAATACATACACTTGACGCATCAGGCTGGTGTCAATAAAAAGCCGAAGAAAAAACGTCTGCGTTTTATAACACTATCGCAACTGCCCGGCAGGCGCTGAACAGCAAACTATACTGTTTTGACGCGGTCGGTGCAGTGAATGCGCAGACCTGCCAAGCAGTTACAAAATATCAACCATTTGTTGTCAGACAGCCAACCAATATGTCAGTAGATGGTCTTGTCCCAAATCGCCGCATACTCCTCAAACACCTTCAGGCATTCCTCCCTGTCAAGCTCAGAGGAAATATTTCCCGCTTCCCCGTAAAACACCTGATCGCGGAACCCGATCTTATCCGTATCTGAAACGCGGCAGCCGTAATAGACCTTACGGATGTTCGCCCACTGTATCGCCCCGGCGCACATCGGACAGGGCGCCGCAGTCGTATACAGCTCGCAGCCGCTTAGATCATATGTCCCAAGCGTCCTGCAGGCATCCCGTATCGCCATCATCTCACCGTGGCAGGTGGAATCCTGATTTTTCAGCACCTCATTGTGCCCTTTTCCAGCCACTGTGCCGTCCTTTACGATCACGCATCCAAACGGCCCGCCATGTCCTGCCCGGATTCCCGTCCGGGCTTCCTCTGCGGCCAGTTTCATATAAAAATTCATATATTCCCTTCCCCTTAATCTCTTTCAAAGCACGGCTTTTCCGGCAATTTATACATATCATTACACAAGTCTTATGCGCTCCCGGTCCGGATCATTTTCAAAAGACAAAAGGCATATTATGGCAATTATCGCGCCTACCAGTTTATAATTTGTACAATTGGACGTGATTGTCTGCTTATAATCTCCATTTAATTGCCAGTACGGCATTCCAAGTGATGTACCAACCTTGATTTCCACAATATCCTTGTGTTTGATCTGCACATAATCCTTCTTGTTAACGAAGAAGCATCTCTGGTCGGTAATAACATTGAATTCTTTGCGTCTGGCAAACACGCCATTTTCGGTATACAAAATAATACGTTCATCCGGCTTTAACTCGCCGGCAAGCCTGGCTCTCGCGACATCAGCAAGCTCCTTATTCACTCCTTCCATGCCATCAGCGCCGACACTGTCTACATTCATCATGCTCTTTCTCATATACGCCTCTATTCTCTCAGGCGTTTTAAGCTCATTCAAACAATATTTTAAAGAACTCAGAAGCTCCTTTGTATCCTTCTTGAAATTGTCCTCAGCCATGCTCTTTTCAAGATAGAATATATTAAGCGGCAGACCATCCTGATAATCCACATTAGCCTCCTTGACATCATTTTCAATTTCCGTATCGCAATACGGACATATCCATTTCCTACCCGTTTTGGAAAGCTCCATGGTTCCCAAACAATTGGGACATTTTTTCTCATTCATGTTATCATCCTCCTCATATCCATGATCTGCCCGCTGCACGGCTTCGTACGCTGTTTTGACCGGCCTGCACAGCAAACGCGCCAAACCGCCTGATCGCTACAAAGCATTATTGCCAGCGTCAGCATTTTCATCTGATCTTCACCTTATATTTATCCGGACCACTTCATGTCCGATATTCTTACAAAACAAAAACCGACGGATAAAGGAGCCTGGTATCCCAGTATCCGTCTCTAAAGCTTTCCGCTTTCCCGAAAAAAAGCGCACTAAGTAATACGCATACCAATACATATATAGTATAATAAAACCCTTACCGGATTGCAACGAATTTCTGAAATAACAAAAACAGGACAGCATACCACCCTGTTACAGTCGTATGCTGCCCGTATCCATCACTCCTCACATCCGGGCTTACGCATGTTTTCTGTTTGCCAGCGTCAGACGCACTGATCTGATCGTCACCTTTTTGACAATCCCTTTTTCCGGCTCGCTTCATCCGTTTATCTTAACCAAATTCAAGAAGCTCTTTCTCTTCTCCGCCTGACATAATACCCCCACGCCGCCGCAATGACCAGCAAAACGCTTGTGATCTGGATGGCCGTCATCCCCAGGTACATCACGGTTCCCCGCTTATCCATCATGCACTCCGAGATCAGGATGCACAGGCCAAAGGCAGCCATAGACGGATAAAATATATGCTTTCCCTTCCAATACGCGACGCACAGGCCCACGAACAGAATCAGCATCAAAGCCGCCTCGAAAAGCTGGGATGGAAATACGGAATATGTTATCTCATTTTTCGGAAACCTTACGGATAACGGCCCGCTCATCGGGATTCCATAACAGCAGCCCTCCATGAAACAGCCGATCCGGTTAAATACATGCTGAATCGGAAAAAAGAACGCCATGATGTCCAGCATTTTATCCGCATCCGCCTGATAGACCCACCGGTACAGACAAGGCAGCAGGCAGGCCGACGCGAAGACTATGCCGATAAAATGGCTTCCTCCTACCTCCCTGATCAGGGAAAGCTCTGCCGTCAGGCTCTCCGCAAACGAAAAAGTGAGCCCCCTGACCACCATGGCAAGCGCGTTGCCGATCGTGCCCACGACCAGCAGCTCCAGAAGAACCGGCAGCGCCACCAGCTTCATCACGCCTCCCCGGTTCTCCGGATGATTCCGGTATGCCCTGTAATACATCACAAGTAAAAACACGATTGCGATCGCGCTTCCCAAATTAATAAATAAATCCCTGCTGTTGATGGTGTGTTCTCCCACAAACAATACCGGACACATTTTACATTCCTCCTCTAAAACTCTAGTATGTTATTATCCGATCGGCCGCCACCTGTTCCGCGATCTCTCCCGCATGGGAATGCAGACAGAAATGATATGCCCCGCCAAGCCCGGTCACGCTGACAGGCCCTGCCAGATAGCGGTTCCACAGCGCGTATTTGCGCTGAAATCCAGCCGTCAGCACATCCCTGTCCCCGAAAAACAGATGTGTCTCCACCTTTACCGGCGGCTTTGGATGATCCGTCATCCACTGCACATATTTTCTCGCGTCCGTCCGGAGCCGGCACCGCATTTCCTCTGTGAGCCGAAGCCGTCGCCCCTGCAGCGCGCTCAGGCACAGGTTTGCAGCCGGACCCGGAATCAGATCCCACAAAAGCTTCCTCCGGTCTGCCGCTCCCAAAAAGGAAACCGGCAGGCTGCCGATCAGCGCAAGCCGTACCCGTCCCTCCCATTTCCGGTTCAAGCGTTCCACCAGCGAAATGGCCAGGGCAGAGCCTACACAGCAGCCGATGACCACAATCTCATCCTCTTTCTCCGGCAGCGCCTCCAATTCCGCGAAAATGCGTCCCGACATACAGGAAACACTATCCCGCCTTCCACTCACGTCACAGGCCAGCAGCTCGTAGCCCCTGTCCCAAAAAGCATCTGCCAGCAAAGAAAAGCAATGGATCCCCATCCCCGCGTAAGGCACAGCCAACACAAAGCCCCGCCTCCGGCTGCGCGGCACAGGATCCGTCAGGCGGCACAGCAGCTTCCGCTGCGCCGTGCGAACACGCGGCTTCTCTCTTTCAGGGCGAACGCCCTCACGCTTCCCTGCCAGAATGCCAGCCAGCTCCCTGACTGTCTCTGCTCCGGCAATGTCCTCATAATCCGCCTTGACCCCCTGCTTTTCCAGGGCAAGCATCCACTCGACAATGGAAATGGAATCCAGGCCGCACTCCCTGAGGCTCTGATCCGGTCCTGCAGGCGCCATCCGGCCCAGCACCTTGCGCGCCGTGCCCCACAGGATCTGCTCCAGCCTGTCCCCTTCAACGCCATTTCTATTCATTCCGGTTTTGTGTCCATTTATTCCTCCTTCGCATCCATTCATGCCGTTTTTACGCCTGTTCGTTCCTGCTTTGCATCCACTTATCCCACTTTTGCATCCATTCACACCGTTTTTACGCCTGTTCGTTCCTGTTTTGCGTCCGTTTATTCCACTTTTACATCCATTCACGCCGTTTTTATACCTGTTCGTTCCTGCTTTGCGTCCATTTATTCCTCTTTCGCATCCATTCATGCCGTTTTTACATCTGTTCATTCCGGTTTCACATCCACTCGTTCCCATGTGTTGTGTGGAAAGCAGCGCGTAATCACATTTTCCATTCCTGTTATATGGAAGCTGCGCCAGGCACTGGATCACATCCGGCATATAATGCGGAGCCACCCTCTTTGCCAGCTGTGTCCTGACTTCAGCAGAAGACATTGCCGTCTCCGCAAACAGGATCAGGCGATTGTCCGAAACCAATGCCGCCGCTCCCCCTATACCGGAAATCATTGAGGTTTCCTGCTCCAGCACAGAAAGGCTGACCCGCATTCCCCGCAGCTTCACTTCCCGGTCAATCCGGCCCGCATACACCAGCTCGCCCGCATCGGAATAATACCCGAGATCACCGGTGTGGTAGGCTCTCCTTCCATTCCACTCCACAAAACGCGCCGCTGTCTCCTCCGGATTGTTCACATATCCCTCTCCGACCAGCGTCCCGGTCACCAGGATCTCTCCGATATAACCCTGCGGCAGCTCACGCCCTTTCGGGTTCACCACATGAAGCCCGGTGCCCCATACCGGCTTTCCGACAGGCACAACCCTCTCTCCCCTGCTGCAGGCATGCCATGACACGTCAATCGTGCACTCGGCAGGCCCGTACAGGTTGTAGAGCTTTGTAAATGGAAACAACGTGTAAAAACGGTCCACCATGGCAGGCGTAAGTGCCTCCCCGCTGGAAAATACCCGTTTGACCGCAGTTTTCTCCTTCTTTCCAGACTGCTCCGCCCATGACAGGTACACTGAAAGCATGGATGGCACAAAATGCAGGGTATCCACCTGATACCGCTTTGCAACCTGCCGGATCTTTTCCGGCTCCCGCTCCCAGCCATCCGGCAGCATCACCAGCGATCCCCCGCAGGCAGCAGACAGCAGCAGTTCCCAGACCGATACGTCAAAGGTATTTCTGGTCTTCTGTAAAATCCGGCATCCGGAAAGTCCGAAATGTTCTTTCATCCATGCAAGGCGGAGGTTCAGAGCATCACGGTACAATCTGACCAGCTTCGGCTTCCCGGTGCTGCCGGAGGTGTGAATCCCGTAAGCGACCTGACGTCCATACGCGCTGACAGGGGCATATGCCCCGCATGCGTTCTGGCTGCCGGGTTTCCCCCGGCTTGCCACAGTATTACCGCCGAGGGCAGACGCAGCCCAGTCATCCGTCAGAATCACGTCAAGCTGCTCTGACAGGGCGGTCAGCCGCTCGCAGGTCTCTCCAAGAGCAACCGGAACAAAAATGGTTCCGGTCTTCAGGCATGCCATCATGACAAGCGGCATCAGCATGGTTCTGGAAAGCCGGAGCCCTGCCATCAGGGGTTGCGGCTGTTTTTCCATTCCCTGTCCGCCACCGTCCCTCTTCAGGTGTTGTTCCCGCAGCAAAACCAGCCTGTCAGCGATCCTGTCCACAAGCATTCCCGCCTCCCGGTAGCTGACTGTTCTTCCGTGATCTGTCACATCAATGATGTATGCCTGATTCCCGTGTTCGCGCACATTTCTGTCGAAGGCAGCCGCCACATCCTCCACTTCCAGGCCTGCCTTGTCCGCATTGCTGCCAAAACAGCCTCCATCCGGCGCCTGCGCATCACAGGACATGGTGCTGCCTGCCGGGCGATGATTTCCGTCCTCTTGCAGCCCCTCCCGGATCACTTCAAAAAGCGAACGGTCCAGCTCCTCAATCTCCCTTCTGGAATACCGGTCTGACATATACTTATAGGTCAGGCAAATGCCGTCCGCCTGCTCGTCGATCAGAAACCGCAGCGGCACCTCCACCGCGCTGCACTCCGTCTCCCACATAAAATCAGCGTGCTGCAGCGGAAGCCGCTTGAGCGGGCGGTAGGTGACACAGGTGTCATACAGCCTGCCTGTCAGGCGGTTTTCCGACCTCAGCTCACGCACTGTGTAATCCCCGCATTTGAGCATCAGGTATTCCTGCCTCTTGATCTCGCCGCAAAGCTCCGGAAATGTTTTTTCCTCCGAAACCTGTACGACCAGGGGCAGCACATTGGTAAACATGCCCGCCGTATCCATATATTTCTTTTTCCGGTTAATCATTACCCTGCCAAGGCTCGCCCATTCCGCGCCGGTGATCCTGCTGTCATGAATAGCCAGCGCCGCCTCAAAGACATGCTCTGCCGTCAGTCCATTGCCGTCACACCATGCAGATATCTGTCCGCATACTTCCCGCTCCACTTTCTTCTGAAATACCTCCGCCCTCTCGGAGGTACTCTCCCGCCGGTCCGGAAACACAAAATGCTCCTGCGCACACAAACTTTTGTAAGCCTCCGGAACCGGCTTCGCCGTCCTTGCCTCCATCTCCTCCAGATATGCCAGAAATCGGCCATCCGGCAAAACGTCACGCCACAGCGGGCTGTCAGACCGCATTCCAAGCTCCCAAAGCTCCCTTGTCACCTTCATCAGGCCGATCCCGTCACAGATCAGATGATGGTAGATACCTGCCAGATACAGGTATTCCTCCGTTTCTATCACGAGATAACGCACCAGACAGGCATCATAGGCAAACACCGGAATATCGGACCATTCCCCGATCCGCCGCCTGACCTTTTCCTCCGTCTCTCCCCTGCCGTCAACCACATCAAAGAAAACCGCGCACTCCTCAGACAGGTACAGCCTTCCCTGCCGGCTCACCCTGAGCCTGAGCGCAGGATTCAGCTCCTGCACCCTGCAGGCCGTCTCATAGATGCGCCGCGCGCACATTTCCTCCTCCGCATTCCGCGCAGTATTCCCGGCATAGCGTGCCTGCCCGTCAGCATCCGCCATCCCGCCCTCTTCCGCAGGGCCATCCACACAGCCTTTCCCTGCCTGCGCCAACGGAAAGCGGATCACTCCGCCGATATTTCCCAGGCACGAGCCCGGATACCGCCTGACCATGTCATAAATATTCTGCTGCTGGGGCGTCATTCCATACTCTCTCGTCATTTTCCATCCCTCTAGTACATGATTCACAAAATCGCAATCCCAATGGCGTTCCTATCCTCAATCCTCCATCAGATGCCAATCATCATCCGTTTCGTCATAATAGTAAATCTGATCCTCTTCCTCATCGTAATAGCACATGGTATCGGTCTCCTCATCATACAGATACAGGACATCATCCTCGTATAGATACCAGATTTCCTCCTCGTAATCGTAGATCCAGTCGTCCGACTGCTCGTCCTCATACCCGTAATAATCACCGGTATCATAATCATAAGCGTATTCACAGGAGCCGTCCCCGCTTGTATTACAGCCGTACTCATCCTCATAATCTCCCCAGCCCCCCCAGAGATCATCAAAGAAGCTGAAATCGAAAAAGTCATCGCTGTCTTCAGACACAAATCCACCGAGCCACTCAATATACTCCTTGTCCAGGCCAATTCCCTTGTACACCTTTTTCAAACGGTCATAGAATTCGGAATCCCCATAGGGCAGGGACACCGCAAGCCCTGTCAGCTCGTTTTTATCCGAGGTGTGTCCGTAATACGCCACCGCCGCCTTCAGCGCGGAGGTCAGGCTCTTCGCCTCATCGCTCTTGTTGTCAATGCTCTCCACCAGGGCAAGAATATCGCTGATATAATAATCCGACAGCGTCACATCGCTGTCATCCAGCCCCCACAGGTCCCAGAAGCCCTTGTTCTTCCGCCCTCTGGCTTTATGCATCCTGCTGTAATTTTTGTTAAGCAGGCTGCTCTCGTTCTTATACGCAAACGCCTTCCACGCCTTGAACAGATTTTTTGCCGTAGACTCGTTAAACAGACCGACACAGGCGGAATCTCCCTCCGAGCTGGTCTCATTATCCTCAATGATGGCATCCACAACGCGCTTGCCCAGAAGGGGCGTGGATATGCCTGGATTCTTTTCAAAATCCCTCATCCATGCCGTATAGTTCCAGCCAAGTCCCGACTCAAAATCCTCCGAGAGCAGGGTGTATTTACAAAAGGGAGCCAGCGCGTAACAGGTCTCTAAATTGGCCATGATGCAGCAGTCCATCCCGATGATGTCAAAACGGATGTCCTTATGCTCCGAAAACGCCTTCACCATTTCCGCAATCGTCAGGCTCTGCTGTTCATCCTGCCACTCGTCATACCCGAAGCCGTACACCGGACCGCCGCCATGATTCCAGAAAATAAACATGTATCTGTCCGCCGGAAAATCAGATTTACAGTATCCGATAAATTCCGACAGGGTATCTGCCGAGGTACAGTCGAGCTGCCCGAGCTTATCCCTCACCAGTGAAAGCTTTCCATCCTGAATCCTGTAGGTCTGGGAGGTCTTGGCGGAAATGCCGTAGTCCTGCCATTTTTTTGTTCCCATAGTCTGAATCACCACATTGACGTTGCCGCCGATTCCGGAATCAAGCATCTCAGCGATATCCCTCGTCGCCTCTCCCGCCTTCGTCTCCAGGTCGGAACCGTTCATATAGATCATGATGGTAGCAGATTTCGCGTCTGTTCCAACTGACGCCGTCTCCACGGCAGCGACAGTTTTTGAAGACGTGCTTTCCGGTTTATGTACGGACATCTCCTGGCGATCCGATTCCTCCGGCATATCCTCCTCATCATCCGGAATGAGCAGAATGATAATAAACAACGCCAGCACAACCGCAACAATTCCGATCAGGCAGCTATTCAGCCTGACGGTTTTCCTCTTCTCAGTTTTTTTCTCCACGGTTTTTCTCCTTCTCTTTTCCACATTTCTGTAAATCAGTATCACTTTGCTCATTTTATCACAGTTTCATTTTTCAGACAACCAGACAGAAAAAGGGCAGTCCCATCCAAATTGAGACTGCCCCTTACCATATATGTAGAAGAAATTTGCCTGCTGCCTCATCCGCGCTTTCCGCGCACAGCATATCTTAATGAAACTACCGGATCTCAGGATTCCTTAGAATCTGTTCGCCACGTCGTCCGTGATATCCTTTGTCTTCTGTTTCTTCACATTTGCCAGAGAGCCGCCACTCACCTCATCCAGATCATCAAGGTCAAGTTCTACAGCCTCTTCCGCCTCTTTCTGCTTGTTCTCCTCCATTCCTGTCACCTCCTTCCAAATGAAAGCACTGCTCAGCCGCAGGCCATGTCCGGATGCCATATCCCTTCAGGACGGCCCGGCTCCAATGGCTGATACGGCTGCTTCAGCGGTAATCTCCAGCAGGCTGGCTACTGCCTGCCGGAGACTTCCCCATTAACTGTATCAGATATTCTCTCATTTAGCAATGCTATTATTTGATTTTCATGGTTTTCTTGTAGCCCGTTGATGACTTGAAGAGCTTCTTCACTGCTGCTTTCTGCTTCTTGTTGCCTGAAAGCTTGAATACAGCCTTGCTGTTGATCTTGTTAAATGCCTTCTTGCCGATCTTTTTCAGCTTCACAGACTTAATGGTTACAGTCTTCAAGCTGGTACATCCGGCAAATGCATTCTTCTCGATCTTGGTAACATTCTTCGGAATTGTCACCTTTTTCAGCTTCTTGCAGTTTGCGAACGCGCTCGCGTCGATCGTCGTCAAAGCCGCGTCAAGCGTTACGGATGTCAGCTCGCTGCATCCTGAGAACGCGTTCTTGCCGACTGTCTCCACATTCTTGCCAAGCGTCACCTTCTTGATCTTCTTGTTGTTCTTGAATGCGTTTGCCGCAACTGCTGTTACCTTATACTCTGTTCCGTCTGCTGCCTTCACAGTTTCCGGAACCGCTACTGTAGCCTGCTCTGCATCTGCCGGAGCGGTATAGGTCACCTCGCCGTCAGCGCTTACCAGATACTCAGCATTCTCAATCGTCACCTTCTCGCCAACCTTAGCCGGAGCCTCAGTGGTAGCACCCGCGGTCGGTTTCTCTGTGGTTGCCGCTGCCGTCGGCTTCTCTGTAGTCGCCGCAGGCTTCTTAACCTCAGTGGTTGCTGCCGGCTTAACCTCAGTGGTTGCCTGCTGTGCAGCCTTGTCAACAACCTTCACCTTGAATTCCTTCTCGATGACTGCGCTGTGCGGCGTCTTCAGGTACTCACTCTCGTAATTACCCAGAACGCCAGTCGCGTCATTGCCAGCCTGATTCTCAGCCACGAACTGGGAATCCTTCGGGTAAGCATACATCTTCACTGTTGCCTCGCCCTGCTTCATACCGGTTGCCATCTCTCCGTTCTCCACGGATACGATGCTTTCATCCTCTGATACGAAGTGGTACTGCAGGCTCTCAGCGCCCGAAATGCCATTCTCCTGATCCGCAAGGTCTGATGTAAATGCCGGCGCAAGCAGTTTGGAATCACCTGTCTCAATCTGAAGTACTTCCTGCTCAGCACCCTCCAGCGCTACATTCTTGACAGCCTTCACTGCCTTCATCTGCTCCTCGCTCGCTGTTCTTGTCACAGCCTTGTCTTCATAGCCTTCCTCTGCCTTCACGTAAATGTCAGCAGTCTCGGTCACTGCGCCGTCCTCGTCTGTCTCAGCGGTAAACGCCGCGTCATCTACGGTAACGATCTCCTCAAATGCAACCTCATCATCCGGACTAAGGGCAGCGTAGTCAAACTCTGCGATCTTGTTCTCTCCATCCTTCACAAAGCCGATCTGAGCCTTTCCTGCCTCAGCCTTCTGTCCGCCCAGGTTGGTCAGCGTTCCGCTTACCTTGAACTTGCCTCTCTCGTCAGTCTGCGTTACCGCAAGATTGCTTACAGCCAGTTCACTCTTCAATGTGTCGCTCAGCTTCTCAGTTGCGATCACCTTGCCATCCTTATCCTTTACGGAAATGGTGATCTCTGTATTTTCAGCATCCTCCGGAATTGAGATCTGGCAGCCTGCCTGTCTGTTGTCACCGCCGATCATGCCATCCAGCGCGATGCTTTCAACATTTGTAAGCTCAAATGTCGCTCCGTCATCCTCGCTGCCTTCTGCATTCTCTGCCAGAACACTGTCTGTCAGCACGCTGTTGCCCTTGGCATCTACTGCCGTCACAGTCAATCCGGATACCGTGTCAATACCGTCATTTAAGATCTCAAATGTAGCGGTTGCGTCATGTCCCGCGATCAGGCGGTCTGTGAACGCTGCGTTCTTGATCTTCACTACGCTCTTCGGATCCACAACAAACGCGCACGGAATTGCATTTTCATAATCCGTAACGGAATACGGAACAAAGGTCTCCTCTGTCGCGAGCTCTACGGTCTCATTGTCCGCAATGCCCTCGCCATTGCTGCCTTCTCCTCTTGCCGCGTTCTTATTGTTCTCCTCAAGCATCTTGTTGTACTCTTCCAGCGTTACGATCCTGGATTCTGCCTTGTAAGCAAGACCCAGCATCTTGTCTCCCTCTACCGCGAGGGCCACATTGCTGTAATTTGCGCCCAGGCCGCTGGTAACCTGTACCGGCTTCGTCACAACGCCATTCTCCACATCGTATCTTGCTGTGTAAAGCTGTGACTCTGTCACTGAGTTCGCAGGATCCAGTGCCTCATAGGTTTCCTCCTTCACGCCATCCTTAAGCTGCACGCCGCTCTGCGTCCAGATGAAGTATGCGTAATCGTCAGAAGCCTGCACATCAAAGTCACCAATTGCGCTGACCGCGTTGTCCGCCTCAGCTACCTCTCCCTTGACAACCGTAAGTGCCGGCACGTACATTGCCTCCACGTCCGTGGACTCCGGTTTTGTCTTGTTCACATAGTAATAATCTCCGTCACCCTTTATGAGCAGCGTCTTGTAATTCTTCACGATGTTGCCCATGTCAAGTACCTGAATATCGCCGCCATGCAGCCATGCCAGGTAAGTGGTCTCTCTTACTCTCACAAACCGGACATTCTTATCCTCTACCGAATCACTGTTCACAATGATCGGATGCAGGAATGAATTAGTCTTAAAGTCATAGATCTGCATGCAGACATCCCTGTCCGCTGCAGTGTTCAGATTGCCGTCATGGTCGATCGTATAAGCGAATACGCCAAGGTCATTGTAGCTCATAGCGTCCGTATCCACGATCAGTGCCTTGTTGGCATCCTTCTCATCCAGCGGTGTCGCTGTCGGCTGCTCTGTCCAGAAGCCTTCCTCGTCTAACTTCTCATCCAGCATGATCTGCGGCAGGAAGTCAAAGAATACCTGTCCATAGAAGCCCTTGTTGTACTGTGCGAATTCCTCATCGCTAAACTCTGTGTAATCATTCTTGTCAAAGGAATCTGTCCACTTGCCGTCCTTGAAGCTGTAGGTTCTTGACGCCATCAGCGTTACAGACGGGAAGAGCAGGTCACCGAGGTACTCCGTGCCATCCTTCTGCGGTGTGTACTCCTTCTTCTGATAGTAAACAACCATGCTGTCCTCATTGTAGGATACATTGGCTGCCGCATCTGCCGAATAATCATTGTAATCTCCAGCATCAAGCGTGCTCTTCGTAATCTCCTGAACCTTTGAAAGCTTGCCTGTCTTCTTGTCCACAAACGCGCAGTGCAGGTTCAGTGAATTCTGCATGTCAATCTTGCTGGTCTCATCCGTAAATTCCTTATCTGCGGATACCCATGTCACAATGGCTCCGTGCTCGCCAAGGTCAAAGATGTTCGGCTCCTGATCCAATGTGCCGTCGTCCTCAATGAGAACCGGCGTAGACCACTTGCCATCCTTGTAGATCGCATAATAAGCTGCCTTCGCATTCAGCGCGTTTTCACGCATCATATCCACATTGAGGAATACTGCAGCGTAACGTCCCTCTCCGAGCTGGATCATCCTGAAGCCCGGATTCTCAGCGATCTTGTCACCGATGGATTTCTCCACATATCCGTTCTCACTCTCATCAATGCTCTTCGCGCTGATGGAGCCTGATTTCCAATTGGTTCCACCCTTCATGTAGCTGATATCCTGTGCCGTCATTACATCGGCCGGATCATACAGATGTGTTGTGTTTGCAGCGTCAGCAGAAGATCCTCCATTGTTGCCGAACAGCGGCACATTCACGCTTGCCAGATTCCATGAATGCTTGATCATCAGCACCTTCACTGTCAATTCCGCTGACAGGTTCACAGAACCATGATTCATTCCCTTCTTGGTGTAGAAGGTCATATCGAACTGAGCTGTACCGCTTACAGAAACCGTCACGTACTTGGAGCCCAAAATACCCGCGCCCACAGAGAGCTTGATATACGGCTTCAGGTTGAACGCACCATACGCGTCAAACTTGCGGTCCGCCTTCTTCATGTTGCAGTCAAAGATGTTGATGTTGCCCTCTCCCTCATCCTTGAGCGTTGTAATATAGTATTTTGTCGGATGCTTCACATCCTGTCTCTCCTCGACTACGAAGGACGCGGAACCCTCTCCACCTGCTCCAAAGCCAAGGATGATCGCGATACCGATCTGTGTCTGGTATTCCACCTCCACATACACGCCGCCGGCCACGCTTGCTGTCAGCGTCATGGACTTGAAGTAGAACTTACCCTGATCCTTTCCGAATACCATCATGAAGCTGAAACCGATGGACAGGTTGGCGCTTGCCGTCATGTTCATCTTGGTCTGCTTCGGATCCTTCATATCCTTTACAGCATCGTCGTATTTCTTCTTAGCAACCTTTTCATCATTGTAAGCCTTCTCAATAGAACTCTGTAATTCAGCCTTGCGCTTGGGATCTATCTTTGAGCCCGGCTTGCTCATGTCTTTGACATAATCGGAGAACGCCTTGTTTGCGTCCGCAACCGCCTGTGTCTTCTCGGTAAGCTCTTTATTTGCCTTTGTCGCCTTGTTGCGCTCTGTTGACTTGTTGAGCACTCCGATGGTGAAGCCGACAGAGATCACCTTGTCTCCGGTCTCCGGATCATTGCTCACATACTTGCCCGCTACATCGTCAAAATCTCCATTCCATCCAAGGTTCAGAGCGGAGTCTACCTTGCCGATCAGCTTCACAACCGTGTTAGCGCCGCCAAAGGTAAAGCTGTTAACAATATCCAGTGCGCCGATTGCCTCACAAAGAGACATGCCCACTTCACGCTGCAGGTACTTGTGATCCTGATTGTCGGTAAATACGACTCTCAGTGTCGCGCCTGCCGGAATCTGCAATTTCTCCGGAACAAAATCAAACTGGAAGTAGCCGCTGTTCTTGTCTCCGCTCGGCTTGCCATCTACCTTTATCGGCAGCTTCATGCCTTCCACGTCATAGAACTGAAGCTCGGCGCTCTTCATGGAAACGCCCGGATGATCTGCCTGCATCTCCACACGGATCTCCTTCTTGCCGTTAGAAAGCTCTGAGTACAGGCCGTCCTTATCCAGCACGATCTTCTGCTGCTCAAACTTGCCGTCCTTATTCTTCAGGTAAACCTTCGGGTTTCTGATCGTTAAGTCATCCTGTGTATCGATGACGCACTCGCCCAGCATGCCCGGATTCATGACAAAGGAGGTATTCACAGCGCCCTCCTCGCCATAGGCGTTGACATTTACAAGATAGTAGTTAAGTACGGAGAAGGAATTGTCACTCACGCGGAAGAAACCGTCTGCCTGGCTCTTCTTGTTGAGGCCTCCTGTCTCTGTCTGTACCTGATTGCCATTTACCGTAATATTGGCGCCGTTCACACCCTTGTAGAAGGGCTCGCCGCCAAAGATCGCGCGGTCGCGGATCTTGACATAACCATAGATATCAGACGGGCTTCCAACCTGCTGCGCCTTCTGGAAGGTGTAATATACACGTCCGATGGAAAGCTTGGTAGTATACGGAAGCACACCGCCCTGTACCGGTGTAAAGGACTTATAATAGCTGTTGGAAACCGGGAAGCCCTCACCCTGCTCCTTGTCATCCAGTGTACCGTCTCTCCATACCGGAGCATAGCCCTCCTGGGCAGTTCCGATCAGGGAGTAGGTCTGGTTCATGCTGACACTGTCGATCACGAAGTTATCCTTCGTCTTGCTGTCTCCCGTCAACGACGGATCCAGCGAAGCCTTGTAGAGATTCTTGTTCTCATCCATGTAGAGCACGAAGCCCTGCTTGGAATCTGAATTTTTCTTGGTCTTCGGATCTGCCATAACCTTCAGCTTGGCGGTCTCATAGTTGAGCGTTACCGTATATTTGGTTGCCGGATTATCTCCGAGACCAGTCTTAAAGGTCGACTTGTCCGCTTCACCGTTGCCGACATTGTTGAACTTGTACTTGCCGTCGCTTGACTTCACTTCCATAGAGGATACCGCGTATCCCTGGTTGGAGGACGCCGCGAAGATGATGCTGTCAAGCTTCTTCGGATGGGCATCCTCGCCGTATCCCTTGAAGCTGCCCTTGACATTCGCTTTATTGCCAACCCTCGCGTTATTGTTGTTAAAGGACACCGTCGTGCTCTTAACCTCAAACCATGGCGTGATCACAAAGGTCTTGTCCTTGAACATATACTTACTCTTGAATTTTTTAACCAGGTCATAGGTCAGGCCGCCTTCGAGCTTATCCGGATCTGACCACCTGTTGCTGTTGGGTTCCTGGAACCGGTAGCCCTTGAACTCAACCGTGTTGCTGTTCGCCGGAACACCGACAGAGTTCGTCTTTTTGGAAAACTCACAGCTTAATCCCATGTTGCCCTGGCTGACCGTCTTCTGAATATTCTCGGCCTTGCCGTCAAAATATGCCTTGCCGAGCAGGATCTCATCATCCTCCTTGCCCACCATGGTAGACGTCTTGGAGCCCGTGAACTGCATCTCATGATAGTAATTGTAATTCGTGTCATTGTTGATGACAAACTTGTACTCCGCATACTGCACAGTAATGCTCTTCACCTTCATCGTCGAGCTGTTATTTCCATTGATCGGGCTGGTCTGGATCCACAGATACGCACTGCCCAGGCTGCTCCAGCCCTCAAAGTTCTTGTCGATATCTCTGGAATACTCGATCGTTCCGTTCGCGCTCTGACTGCTGTGCGTCTTTCTCGCGCCGGTCAGGACATCTCTGTCCCTGCTGGTGGTATTCTTTGCTACAACCAGCCTGACCTCTTTATCCCTGTAATAATCATACACCGTATGCTTCTTCTTACATTTTCCTTCTGTATGGGAGCCGACTCTCTGTCCCCATACCTCGTAATTCACCGTGATCTTCGTTGCAAGGCGGAGATCGATGGGACCTGCGATCCATGAGCCTGTAAGATTACCGGTATTGGTAATATTAACAGATGTAGCTCCTGCCGCGGTGATCTCTGCTTCATTGCCGGAAGCCTCTGAAGCTGCCGCCGCAATGGTGACAACCGCAGCCCTGCTGTCTTCCTCACAGACCACGCCATCATCACTTAAGCCCACATAAAACTGCTTTGCCTCTGAGCGGTCGCCGGTGATCGGAATCTCAACCGTCTTCTCCTCTACGCCCGGAGCAAAGATCAGCTCCTGTGTCACAGCCTCATAATCCGTATTCGGCACAGCCGTGATCGCCTTGGTTCCCACTGTCACAAACGCCATCTGATCCACGCCGCTTGTACGTACAACCGTCACCTTGGCCGTATCCTCATCCGCGCCTACTACAACCTGCTGATCCTTGATCGCAAACACATTGTCAACCGCTTCCTCATCATCCTTGATGTTGACATAGCCGTTGTAGTTCGCGCTCAGCTCTGCGCCCTCAGCGCCATAGATTGCGAATACCATCTGCTCCTCGGACTCGGACTTGTCATCGTCTAAGGTCTCAACGATGATCTCCTTCATGTACTCGCCCTTCTTGAAGGTCAGTACCGTCTCCTCGCCCTCTGCCTGCTCGAAGTACGCCAGGGACTGCTCGCTTCCGACCTTCATGGCCTCCTTCACATCCTCCGGCGCCGTCTCCGGATTCGTCTCGGTCCAGTCGTTGGACGGAGCCTCCTCCTTCACCTGCATCTTGTAGGCTGCCTGCAGACCGCTTGGCTTCTCAGCTGTCACCAGCTCCTCAACAGAATCAGCAGCCTCTTCCTCTGCTGCTGCAGCCTCCGTGGAAACCTCCGTGGAGACGATCATCGTCTCACCGTTCAGATCTCCCGCTGCTGCGGACTGCTCCATCAAAGGAACAGCGTTCTCATTTACATCCAGCTGCTCTTTCTTAAGCCCTGAATGCACGACGGTCAGCAGGTAATCCTGTCCATACGCTGCTGATACGTCAATGGCTTTGAAGTGGACGGTCGCTTCGCTGTCCGTATTACCCTGACGGCAGACCTTGATCGTCGTCTTCTCGCCCTCGTTCACGGTCAGCTGTGTCTCGCCGATTCCGATGAGTCCGTTCGGATATTGCTCATCGCTGACAGAGTTACGCAGCTGATCCTTGAGGTCTGTGCCTGCCGGAGCCGCTGATACCGGATAAGATGTCAGCACCATGCTGCCCGCCAGCACAAGACTGAGTATTTTTTTCAAATACTTCTTTCTCATGTCCATTTCCTCCTTTTTGTTTTTTTGGACTTCTAACCATATTCCATTATAATACAAATCACCCCCGTTGGATTTGCATTTTACACCAAAACCCATACATTTGACGAAAATTGTGAAAAAAATTTGTCCTGTCTCAGAATTTTTTGTGCCCTGACCTGTACAGATTCTTGTAGTGATCCACCTTCTTTTAGCTAAATATTGCGGTATAGGTAATTGTGAAACCCAAAATCAACACTGCCGCAGCCCCGAATTGCCGTCTCTGTTCAACAGTCGCCAAACAGGTACGAAGCAATTGCCTTCTATTTGAAATTCTGCTATAATGACCGAAACAGAGCGGAGGCTCCACGCTTACAGCGGCACGGGATCCGCACACACGTTACATAGGAGGACGCGCGCAATGAAATTAACCATAGCGGTCTGTGATGACAACCGGACTGAACGGGAACAGCTTAACCGTCTGCTGGATGACTGCCTGTACCCCCTGCAGGTTTCCTTCCGCATTGAAGCCTTTCAGGACAGCAGCTCTTATCTGGAGGCCTGTGACAACACCATATTTGACATTACCTTCATGGATGTCTATATGAATGATTTAGACGGCATCGAGACTGTCCGGCTTGCCCGCGGCAAGGGACAGCGCCAGTTTGTGTTTACGACCACGAGCCGTGACCACGCCATCGAGGCCTTTTCGCTGGACGCCGCGCATTACCTTCTGAAGCCGCTCACCGTGGAAGCGGTC
Source organism: uncultured Clostridiaceae bacterium (assembly GCA_946185495.1). Taxonomy (GTDB): domain Bacteria; phylum Bacillota; class Clostridia; order Lachnospirales; family Lachnospiraceae; genus CAG-590. The sequence goes on from CAMHJT010000008.1 coordinate 32,331, forward strand.
GGAGAAGCGCTCAGCCGATGCCTGAAGCGCGCAAGCGAAAAAACCACCTCTTACCTGAATGTCAAGTCCCAGCAGGGACAGGTTCCGGTTCCCACAGACAATATCATCTATATCGAAGTGCACAACAAGCTGAGCGTGATCCATACCGGCAAAAACGAGTTTTCCACCTATTCCTCGCTTGATACGCTGTATGAACTGCTGAATGAGGAGGAATTCATGCGGGCACAGCGAAGCTTCATCGTCAATATGAACTATATCGAGGCCTTTCATTACGACCATATCCTATTAAAGGGTGGAAAAGAGATCGTGCTGTCCAGAAACAAGCGCGCGGAGCTCAAAAGCAAATATCAGCATTTCTTATTTCAGATGGCAAGGAGGGGCGCGCTATGACCATCAAAAATATCGCAATCCCTGTTTTCCTTCGTCTTTTTACAGGCTGCATGCTGCAGTTCCTCCCCTATTCCGTCCTGTGCATGCTGCCCTTCCGCGGTTCTTTCCGCCATTCTGACAAAAAAACCGGAATCCTCACCGTCCTGCTGACAGGCACAGTGTGCTGCTGTTTCGGGATCATCGGCAGCCTGATCGCCTCCTGCATACCTGACAGCCAGGCGCTTTACCAGCTCGTCAATATCGCTTTTATGGCCGGCGTCATCCCCTGTCTGGCCTGGTATATCTACGAAGTGCGCGCCGCGTGGCAGAAGAAGCTCTTTCTCTTTTCCTTCTCCCTCACCAGCGCCCTGTTGATCACCTCCGTCTCCAACAGCGTCGTTACCTGGTACTACGCCGGAAAGCCCTACGAGTACCTTCCCTACTACGGCATTTACAACCTGTTAAACCTCACCGTAACCGCCGTCTTCCTTCCCATGCTCTGGCTGATTCTTAAGAAATGGTTTTTGCCCGTCAGCGAAGGGCTGAGCAACCGGGAGACAGGATACCTTTCCGTCCTGTCCCTTCTGCTGTTCCTGCTCCTGTCCAGCGGGCTCGCGTTTATCGACTACAGCTATCTGTTGAAAAATCCGATGGCTCTCTTTTTATACGGCGCCGTCATCCTCCTCGTTTTTCTGGTTTACGCGATCGCGTTCTACCTGTACCGCCTCGCGCACGAGCGCAACCAGTTCCAGCTTAAGAACCTCCGCATGGAGCAGCAGCTTGTCCTGCGCGACGAACAGTACCGGCGCATCCATGACAGCATTGAGATCAACCGCCAGCTCAGGCACGACTTAAGGCACCACATGCTCACCCTGCGCGGATATCTGCAGTCCGGGGAGACAGGACAGGCGGAGGAATACTTAAGCGCGTATCTGGAAAAAGCAGACCGGTATGAGATCCGGAAGCTATGCCATGATCCCGTTGTCAACATGGTAGTCAGCCACTATCTCGACATTGCCGCGCAGCAGGACATCCGGTTCACCACCCGCATCGACCTGCCGGACGAGCTTCCCGTGGCCGCGCCGGACCTTTCCGTCCTGCTCGGCAATATGCTGGAAAATGCCATCACCGCAGCAGCCCGGGCGCAGGGCAGCAACCGCTTCATCCGCTTCCATATGCTCTGCTCCGGCAAGATGCTGGCGCTGACCTGCGACAACGGATTTGACGGGGCTATCCGCATGAAAGGGGATCAATACCTCTCCACGCGGGAGGGGCATACGGGACTGGGACTCAAAAGCCTTCACTTCATCGCCGAAAAATATGACGGAGGCGTGGAATTTACCCATGAGGGCAATGTCTTCCATACCTCCGTCATGCTGCTGACACCTGAGAACGTCCGGTAACAGGCTGCCGCCTTCTTTTTGTTCCTGATTTTTGGGGGTAACCGCTGTGAAGCGGGTCATCTCGCGACCGCGTCCGGCACGTCTTTCCTGGCGCTGTTCCCCTCCACCTCCACCACCAGGCGGTGCGGAAGGCAGATCAGGCTCTCGCCCTGACGGGAAATGCTCCCCTGCCTGACACAGTACCGGTCCGGACAATCCGCCTCCCTGATGCAGGCCTGTCCCCCTTCGATCACCAGGACATTGGTTCCCCGCGCTGTCCTGATCTCTATCTCCTGATCTCTTGTCAGATCATATCTTCCATACTCCTCCTGATCCACCGTCACCACGACGCTGCCCCCCGCAGGATTCTCCCTGCCCCGTAAAAGCAGGGCAAGCAGGCCTGCAAGGAGCAGCAGGGCAAGGATCAGGATGCTATCCGTTTTTTTCATTCAACAACACCTCTCATTTCGCCGCCTGTCCTTAATGAATATCCAGCTCCGGCGGCTCGTCCAGGTGCTCTGACACATATTTCCCGTTCTTCTTCCTCTGCCGGACGCACTCCGTCAGCAGATACTCGATCTGTCCGTTGACAGACCGGAAATCATCCTCCGCCCATGCAGCAATGGCGTCGTAGAGCTTCGCGTTGAGACGGAGCGGAACCTGCTTCTTCTCAGCCATTTAATACAGGCTCCCTGAATTGACCACGGGCTGCGCATCATGGTTACCACAGAGCACCACCAGAAGATTGGATACCATTGCCGCCTTGCGCTCCTCATCCAACTCCACGGTATTACCCTCCTTCAAGCGTTCAAGCGCCATCTCGACCATGCCGACCGCGCCGTCCACGATCATCTTCCGCGCGTCGATCACCGCTGCCGCCTGCTGCCTCTGCAGCATGACAGCCGCAATCTCCGTCGCGTAAGCCAAATAGGTGATCCGCGCGTCCACGATCTCCAGGCCCGCGTCCTTCACCTTCTCCTGAATCTCCGCCCGGATCTGGCTGGCTACCAGCTCAGTGGAACCCCGCAGACTGCCGTCATCCGCCTGTCCGTCGCCGGTCGTGTCCACATTATCCGTCACGTCATAGGGATAAATCTTCACCACATTCCGAACCGCGGCGTCGCACTGCAGGGACAGGTACTCCTTGAAATTGTCAACAGCGAATACAGCCTTCGCCGTATCCTGTACCCTCCACATCACCGCAACGGCAATCTCCACCGGATTGCCCAGCACGTCATTTACCTTCTGGCGGCTGTTGGACAGCGTCATCACCTTCATGGAGATTTTTTTGGAGACAACCTGCGTCCCATCCTGCCTGGCCTGCGTGGCCAATACCTGCGCGCCCGCAATATCACCGCTCTGTCCAAGCCTTGTATTCGCCGCCGGATTAAACGCGGTTGCGAACGGGTTGACATAAAAGAATCCGTCGCCCTTGAGCGTTCCCACATACCTGCCAAACAGGGTGAGCACCAGCGCCTCATTGGGCTTTAACACTTTCAATCCCAGAAACAGGATCCAGCCAAAGCAGATATAGATCAGGCTGACCGCCATGACCAGGCCTGCCGTACCCGAAGAGGAATCCTCAGCCGGAAAATGGAGCTCCTCGTCCATGTCCACCACAATCTCCGTCTCCCCGCCATCAAGCCTCGGAGCCGCGTAAATGCACCCAAAAACCGCGAGTACATACAGCCCAAGGATCACCACCAGCATCAATCCGCCGATTTTCCTTCCCTGCAATACCTTCTCCTGAATGTTCTGTTTCTCGCTCATAACTACTCCTCCTTTTGAAATACTTATTGAATGCTAAATAATATACTTTGTCAACCGGCTCCCG
>CAMHJT010000009.1 GCA_946185495.1 uncultured Clostridiaceae bacterium
CGGCTGCTGCGGCATCTGTGTCACAGTCTGCTGACGATAAGTCTGCGCACTCTGCTGTACCTGCTGCTGCGCTGCCTGCTGCTGGTAAATGGAATGCGGTACCTGCTGGGGCGCCTGCTGATACATCGGCTGCTGAACCGGCGGCTGCTGAACCGGTGCCTGTTGAACCGGTGCCTGCTGTACGGGGGAAACCTGTCTTCCTCCTGTGCTGCCCTTTGATACCGGGGCTTCAATACCGGTTGCAATAATGGTAATGCTCACTTCATCTCCCAGCGTATCGTTGTCAACAGTACCAAAGATAATATTAACCTCGTCCCCAGCTGTCTCTGTCAGATAATTCACAGCATCATATGCTTCAATCATTCCAATATTGCCTGCAAAATTCACAATAATATCCGTCGCACCGGAAACCGTAGTCTCCAAAAGAGGAGATTCCATCGCCTGCTTGATCGCATCTACTGCCTTATCTTCACCGCTTCCCCGTCCGATTCCAATATGCGCAATTCCCTTATCCCTCATGACAGACTGGATATCGGCAAAGTCCAAATTAATGATACCGGGTCGCTGAATCAGATCCGTTACGCCCTGAACACCCTGCTGCAGCACCTCGTCCGCCTTCTTAAGCGCATCCGGAATCGTAGTCCGCTTATCACAGAGCTGTAACAGCTTGTCATTGGGTACAACGATCAATGTATCTACATTCTGCTTGAGACGTTCAATCCCGGCGAGAGCATGATTCATACGAGGCCTTCCTTCCATGGAAAACGGCTTAGTCACAACACCCACCGTCAGAATGCCGAGATTTCTTGAAATCTCAGCAACCACCGGAGCAGCACCGGTACCGGTACCGCCGCCCATGCCACAGGTTACAAAAACCATATCCGCATCTTTTACAAGCTCTGTAATCTCTTCACGATTTTCCTCCACAGCCGCCTCGCCGATCTCCGGCTTCGCGCCAGCGCCAAGTCCCTTAGTCAGCTTCTCTCCGATCTGAATCTTCGTGGGCGCCTTAGATGTGGCAAGTACCTGCTTGTCCGTATTGATCGCAATCAGATCAACGCCACTGATATTCTCATCAATCATTCTATTCACTGCATTGTTGCCGGCGCCGCCAACTCCGATCACCAGAATCTTAGCAGGGCCTTTTTCTTCGAAAGTCTTTATTTCAAGCAAGGTAGTATCCTCCTTTTATATTATCTGTAAAACACACAACTCTATAATACTGTTTTTTTGAAAAATAATCAACCCCATATTTGTATTTCTTTCCCCTCTATTTCTTTCCCCTCTATTTCTTTTCCTTAAATGATGCCTTTCCCGATGTTGCCTTGAAATCCCTCATATTCAGGGTTCCGGTCTTCCCCTCCAATCCTTCCAGAATTTGGTTCAGGTCGATGAGCTGCTCCTCCATATTGCTGCCATCCCCCAGCTCGACCTTGACAGATCCATGCTCAAGTTCAATCTCATTCTTTGAGGTAAACCTGATGGAATCGATCTGTAATTGATACTTGCTGATCAGCTGCGTCAGCTTTAAGATCAGCCTGAATCGTTTTTTATCCTCAACGGGCAGTTTTTCATGCAGCTCCATTTTGCTGAAGCTCATGCCCGTCACACACGGCGCGTCAGTAAATTTTTCCCGGGATATCTCCAGCACAAAACCATCCTGGTCAAAATATACGTATTCATTCATGTACTGCACACAGCCCGCCATGGCTTTTTCATATACTGTCACGCGTATCTCATGCGCGCTGACATATTCAATATCCAGCTTTGCGATAAACGGAATATTCTCTTCATGCCGCAGGCGGTTCCGAAGCATCAAAAGTATGGAATTATCGATATATCCATTGGAATGCACAAATTTCCGGATATCCTCTTCCGAGTAATACTTATTGCCCTCGACATCTATACGTTCTATGTGAAAGCTGGTCATCAGCACCACCAGCAGGATCACCAGGATCACTGCCACAAGGCCAGCCACCAGTTTTTTTCTTCTGGGCCTAAATTGAATTACATTATCCTGTCGCTCTCTCATGACTCATCCGTCTCCTCATACATGATCACGGCGCCTGCAGCCTGCAGATCCCTGACAATATCCTCATAACCCCTCTCAATGTATCCAATATCCGAAATCAACGTGCTGCCCTCCGCCAGCAGGCCCGCTGTCACAAGCCCCGCTCCCTGCCTGAGATCCGTCGCCCTTACCCGGCAGCCCGTAAGCTTAATGCCGCCCGGTATTCCTGCTGTCTGGCCGCTCACCCTGATACCGGCGCCCATCCGGTTGAGTTCCTGCACAATGCCAAGACGGTTTTCAAAAATCGTCTCCCTCACCCGGCTCGCTCCATCTGCTGTAAGAAGCACCGGGATCAGTACCGGAAGCAAATCTGTAGGAAAAGCCGGGTGAATGCCGGACTCAAAACAGCCGGCCCTGGCCTGCCCCGATGAGATTGCCAAAATGCCGTCCTGCTGCTTCTTTACTGATATTCCCAGCCGGGAAGCGGTCTGAATCGTATTCTCCATATAGGACATTTCCCCAATCCCTGTCAGCTTGAGCTTACCGGGTAGTCCTGCCGCAGTCAAAAGATATGTGCCTGCTACAATCCTGTCATATACATTGCTGTAATCAGACGGCGTCAATTCTCCGGTACCCTTAATAACCAGCACATCTGTCCCGATTCCTTCAATCAGCGCGCCCATAGAGACAAGGTACCTGCAAAGCTCCACAATCTCCGGTTCCACCGCCGCGCCCCGCAGCACCGTCCTGCCCTTGGCTCCCGCAGCGGCAAGCAGCATGTTTTCCGTTGCGCCAACGCTTGGAAATCTCAGGTGGTACTCACAGCCCTGTAAATAAAAGCTTCTGCAGACCAGCATATCCTGACGCAGGCTGACATCCACATGCATCCGGAGAAATCCCTCCAGATGCAGGTCAATCGGACGAAGCCCGATGGCACAGCCCCCCGGCATTCCAAGCTCCGCCCTCTGCCATCTGGCCAGCATAGCGCCCAACAGCAAAATAGATGACCTGAGCTTGCCGGTAAGGGAATAAGGAAGCGGAGCATTCTCCGCCTGCCTGGTATCCACCGTCAACACATTTCCGGACATCTTCGTCTTTACATGAAGGTGCCGGAGAAGCTCACACATCACATGCACATCCTCAATATCCGGACAATTCGTAATCACTGACACACCGGACGCCAGAAGGGTTGCCGCCATGACAGGTAATACCGTATTCTTGGAGCCCTGGACCCTGATCTCGCCGTTCAGCGCAGAGGTTTCTTTCACACAGATCTTTCTCAAGGAATCACATCCAATCCCCGCCTTATATGATATCCTATGCGGGATGGAGTAATTATGTGCATAACAATATGATCTTTAACGATCAGTATTCCTTGGGAAGCTTCAATTGCCTTGCAACAGACAGTACCAGACCCATCTCGCTAAGCAGCATAAACAAGGCAGTGCCTCCATAGCTGATGAACGGAAGCGGCACGCCGGTTGGCGGTAAAGTATTGGTCACCACTCCTATATTTACAAAAACCTGTACGGCAATATGCGTAATTACTCCCACTACGATCAACGCTCCGAAAAGATCAGGCGCGCTCAGCGCGATCATGGCACAACGCCAGATCAGCAGAAGGAAAATGCAGATCACGCAAACCGCTCCGAATAATCCAAGCTCCTCACAGATCACAGAAAAGATATAATCATTATGGGACTCCGGAATAAATCCCAGCTTCTGAATGCTCTGTCCCAGGCCTTTGCCGAAAATGCCTCCGGAACCGATCGCATATAGCGCCTGCAGCGTCTGATATCCCTTTTCATAGTTTTCGGGATGCCGCCAGACATAGAGGCGTTCCAGTCTGTAAGAGGCAGCCGCAAGAAAGATTGCCATTACCGCAATCATAACAATCGCCAGAATGATAAATTCCTTAATTCTCGGACTGGTCACAAAAATGATCATCATTACAATCGCGGAACAGATGATCGCGGTACTCAGATTTTCCTTTGCGATCAATGCGATACAGACCATCGGAAAAGCCGCCACCCTTGCCATTGTCTTCCAGTTGTTCAACTTTATAGCTTTAATCGTTGCTAAATGGGCGGTATACAGGATAATAACAATTTTTGCCACCTCGGATGGCTGAAATTGAAACGATCCCACACCCAGCCATCTGGTCGCGCCATGCGAAGCCACGCCAGCAAGCAATACAGCCACAAGCAATATAAAAGTTCCGATCATAATTATCTTTGAAGCTTTTTTCCAGATATGATAATCCAGCTCAGACAGGAAAAGCATAACCATAATTCCCGCAACAGCAAAGAACCCCTGCCGTTTCAGATAATAAGCCGGATCATGCTTCCTCAATTCTCCGGTATATGCGCTTGTGCTGAATACGATCACAAGGCCAAAGGCCACCAGGAACAAAACCAGAAAAAGCAGCGCGTAATCAAAAAAGTCCGTCTGTTTTTCTTCATTCCATCTCCAAAATAGCTTCTTCAATAACTTTGATTTCGCCCTTCTTTTTTTCACGCGAATCTACTCTCCCAACTCATTCACATATTGCTTAAACAGATCTCCCCGCTGTTCATAATTGTCAAACATGCCCCAGCTCGCGCACGCCGGCGAGAGCAGAACCGTGTCACCCGGATCAGCAAAATCCGCGCACATTCCAACAGCCTCTTTCAGATCCTTCGCAAACACATAGTCTGTAAAGCCATATTTTTTTGCTGTCTCAGCAATAATTTCAGCTGTCTGCCCGATCAGCACCAGCTTTTTCACTCTTCCGTCAAAGGATTTGATCCACTCGTCAAAGGGCACGCCCTTATCATAACCCCCGCCGATCAGGACAATCTTCCTGCTCATGGCCTCAACCGCCTTGATCGCAGCATCCGGATTCGTACCTTTGGAGTCGTTGTAATATGTTACCCCGCCTACCTCCCTGACAAACTCAATCCTGTGTGCCACGCCCTTAAAGGTCTTCAGCGTATCACGGATCACCTCCATAGGAATACCCATGTAGTACGCTATGCCGATGCCGGCCATATAGTTTTCCACATTGTGTCCGCCGGGAAGAATCAGCTCCTGACAGGAAATCACTGTTTTTTTCGTGCCATCCTCCAGCAGAACAATATCCTCTCCCTCCAGGCAGATTCCCTCCTTCAGGCTGTGCAGCCTGCTGAAATATACTACTTTGGCGCTAACACGCGGATCCTTTGCCATTTTCCGCGTGATCGGATCATCATAATTCAGGATCAGGACATCACTCTCCGTCTGATTCCTGCAAATATCCAGCTTGATCGACGCGTAATTCGTCATTGTCTCATGGCGATCCAAATGATCCGGCGTGAGATTGAGCACTGCACTGACATGCGGATGAAACTGGTCAATTGTCTCCAGCTGGAAGGAGGACACCTCCGCCACTGTATAGGAATCCTCATTCATGGAAAGCGCGACCTCTGTATAGGGAATGCCGATATTTCCAACTGTGAAGCTATTTTCTGTATAGTTCTGAAAAATCTCGCCCACAAGTGCCGTCGTGGTTGTCTTCCCATTGGTTCCTGTTATGGCAGCGAGATGACCGCCCGAAACCCTGTACGCAAGCTCTATCTCACTCCAGATCGGAATGTTCTGGTTCCTCACTGCCTGTGCCACCGGCGAGTCCACCGGAACGCCGGGACTGATCACAGCCAGCTCCACGCCGGATAAGATAGCCTCATTTACCTCTCCCAGCACCACGCTGATGCCTTCCCTGTCCTCAAACTGCGAAAGCAGCTTATCAACATCCAATGACGCCCTGTCATCATACAGGACTATCTCCGCGCCCTTTTTCAGCAGGACCTTTCCCGCATTCACGCCGCTCTTCCCTGTACCGATCACCAGTACCTTCTTATGAAACTCCATAACATCCTCCTCTATTCGCCACAGCTTATCTCAGGCCGGCAAAGACGTCACTCTGTCCGCCTTTTACCTTTCTTCAGTTCAACTTCCTCATCACAGCGCAACCAGGCCGATCAGGCACAGGATTGTCGTCACAATGGAAAAAATCGCGACCACCTTCGTCTCAGGCCATCCTGAAAGCTCAAAATGGTGATGGATCGGGGCCATCTTAAATACACGCTTGCCGGTCTTTTTAAAATAAAGCACCTGAATGATCACTGACAATACCTCCATAAAATAGATAAAGCCCACGATCACGATAAAGATCGGCATTTTCAGCATAAACGCCGAGGCGGCGATCAGTCCGCCAAGCGCCAGCGAACCTGTATCTCCCATAAACACCTTGGCCGGATACACATTATATACCAGAAAGCCCAAAAGCGCTCCCACCCCAGCACAGGTGACCGGCTCAATACCGGACTCTGTTCCAATGGCCACCACGGTAAAGAACGTTCCCGTCAACACTGTAATGGAAGAAAGCAGACCATCCAGGCCGTCCGTAAAATTCGTTCCATTCACCGTTCCGATCACAGCAAAAAACAAAAACGGATAAAACCAAAATCCAAGATCCCACTCATATCCATTTGAAAAGGGAAGGATCACTGACGTCCCGACTTCCGTATAATTTGCCAGATAGTACGCGAACACTGCCGTTACGACAAACTGGCCAAGCATTTTCTGCCACGCGCGAAGCCCCATGGAGCGTTTCATCACAACCTTGATATAATCATCCAAAAATCCAACCAGTCCGAAACCCAGCGTCACAAACAGTACCGGAAGGATTCCTGGATTGCTGCCGATATAGAACAGGCAGGTCAGCACAATACTGCACAGAATGATCAGCCCTCCCATCGTAGGCGTCCCGGATTTCTTCAGGTGAGACTTCGGTCCCTCATCCCGTACATACTGCCCAAACTTCAGCTTTTTCAGAAATGGAATCAGAATCGGACACAGCACGACGCTGATCGCAAACGAAATTATAACCGGCAACAATACCTTAAAATCAAATTCCATGACACACCCTACCCTTTTGTATTATTTTTTATCCGACAGCCATTCTGCCGCACCTGTTCCTTCTATTATAATGGTACCGCAATAAAACTCTCTCCGGCATCTTTATATGCAGGAACTCGTCTGATAGTATAATGCTTTTTTCAAAATATATCAACAGGAAATTAAAAATATGCTCCGGAAGCCTGTGTGTCGGCCAAGGGATGCATATTACACAACAGCAGAGCCGTTTCCCTTTTGGCTGTTAAGCAACGGATTAATGAGCTTTTAATTATTATTCAACAGAATCCTCAAAGAACACAGCGGATGTTTTCTTCAGATCCTCCTCCGAATATTCCGCCTCCAGCCCCAGATACGGAAGCACATTGGAAAAAATTTCCGCCATCACCGGAGCTGCTATGGTTCCCCCATAATAGACGCCCGTAGGTTCATCGATCAGGATCAGTCCGATCACGGTGGGATGATCTGCAGGCGCAAATCCCATAAACGAAGAAATATATTTCTTGTTGCCTCTTGGAAGCTTCTCAGAGGTTGCAGTCTTGCCTCCAACCCTGTAGCCCGGAACCTGACCCTTGCTGCCGGATCCCTCCGCCACAACCGCCTCCAGCAGTTCCCGCATTACATCCGACGTATGCTCTTCAATCGCATGCTCCTTCACCGGAAAAGAATAGGTGTGAAGCTTCCTTCCCTTTTCGTCTGTCACGCACATCGCAAAATGCGGTGTCACCAGATTTCCTCCGTTTACTATGGCGCTGGCAGCCCTCAAGAGCTGCATCGGCGTAATCTGGATGGACTGGCCAAAACTCATAGTAGCCAGCTCTACAGCCTTTACCTTTTCAAGCTTATGCATAATGGATGAAGCTTCACCCGGCAGGTCAACTCCCGTGCGTTCAAACAATCCCAGTTTTCTGTAATTCTGATACATCCTCTCCGGACCAACTCGCGCCCCCACATCCATGAATACCGGATTGCAGGAGTTCATAATCCCCTCCCGGAAGGTTTCCGTCCCATGGCCGCTGACCTTGTGACACCGGATCTTGCGATCCTCCACAATACGAAAACCTGGACACGAGAATGTGTCATTCACACTGACAACGCCCTCCTCAAGCGCTGCGGTCGCTGTTACTGTCTTAAAAGTGGATCCCGGCTCATAGCTGTCGCTGATACAGAAGTTCCTCCACATAGCGTTCAGCGCGTCCTTTTTTTTCTGTTCCGTCAGAGAACCGTTATCAGGCTCCCCGGACTTATCTCTATACAAATCCTCCGCGCGCACAAGGCGGTACGGCTGGTTGAGGTCATATTCCGGCACATTCACCATGGCATATATTTCTCCGTTTTGCGGATTCATCAGCACAACGGATACCCGCTTGGCCTGCTTGGATTTTAACACATTAATCGCGGCCTGCTCCGCATATTTCTGAATATTGACATCGATCGAAATCTTCAGGTTATGGCCTGAAACCGGCTCTACCCGGTTTTCGGCCTCATTTTCCAGTTCCCTTCCATACGCGTCAGTCATGGTCAGTATGCTTCCCGGCGTACCCTGAAGCACAGCGTCATAATATACTTCCAAACCGACAATTCCCTGATTGTCAGAACCGGTAAAACCGATCACCTTGCTTGCAAGCGAATCATAAGGATAGTACCTCTTGTAATCCTCATCTATCATCACGCCTTCGAGATTCATCTCCCGCAATCGATCAGCTGTTTCCTTTTCTACATTGCTTTTGATTTTTTCCCGGATGGTGTTGGCTTCCACCTTTTTCCTGACAGCCTGCTCCTCCATCTGCAGTACGCTGCAGAGCGCCCGGATCACTGCTTCCTCATCCGTAATCTGTGAATGGATCACAGAAACCGAACAGACTGCCTTGTTGCCCGCCAGCTCCACCCCGTTCCTGTCATACAGGATCCCTCTCTTCGCCTTGATGCTCCGCTCCCTCTCATGAAGCGCTTCTGCCTTTTGCAGATAGTATTCCGACTTCGCGATCATCAGATACGCGAGCCGTACAACCAACAGGCTCATCACCAAGAGAATCGATATCGTCAGGAAAAAGATTTTCTTTCTGGTATAGGTCTTCGACATAACAGCCCCACATATTTTCTTATAATAAGACTATTACGCTTCCCCTCAACTTATGTCACTATGAAAGTGAGGCACAGCCTATCAAAAATAGACTATGCCTTCTAAAATGTCTCTGTCATCCGGTACAGCTCGCAGGCTCCGGTGGATTATTCATCCTCCGGCTCCTGTTTCTGCTGTGTCTCCCCGGCCTGTACTGTCTGAGGCTCCCCAGCCTCAGATGCCTCTATATCCTGTCCCGGCTCCCCCTCATCTGTCCGAGATTTCTGAATTTCATCCTCTGAGCCCTCCTGGTTTTCATCCGGGATCGCTCCCTCATAAATCGGCGTTGCTTCCTGGTCTCCTACATTGGGGTCACCCTTGCTCTTCTCAGTCTCTGTCTGATAAATATTCATATATGGAAGCAGCTCCTCAAAAATGCTGTGCGCGATGATCGTTCCCATACCGGAATTGGCCTGATCCTCCACCCCCGGCTCATCCACCGTCACATAAACAACTACCTGCGGATTTTCTACCGGCGCGAATCCAATGAAGGATAATACATATTTCTGATTTCCACGCGGCAGCTTCTCCGCCGTTCCGGTCTTTCCTCCGATTGTATATCCATCCACCTTGGCTTTCTGCGCCGTTCCGGAATCCACTACAGCGAATAACGCCTGGCGCATATAGTCTGATGTCTCCGAGGAGATCGTCTTTCTCAAAACCGTCGGCTCAATATTGTTGATCACGCCGCCGTTCTCATCCACAATCTGTCTAACCAGATGGGGCTGATAATAGTTACCCCCATTGATCACAGAACAGAAGGCTGTCCCGATCTGCATCATGGTTACCGTCAATCCCTGTCCAAAGGAGGACGTTGCGAGCTCTACCGGATTCAGTTTTTCCTCCGGATAGATCAATCCTGCAGCTTCTCCTGCCAGATCCACACGCGTGATCTTGCCAAATCCAAAGGTGTCCTGATATTTGGAAAAAGTCTTTCTTCCCTCCTTCTGCGCAATCTGCATCAAAGCCACATTGCAGGAATACATCAGCGACTGCTCTATATTGATATTTCCATGCCCCGCATGGTTGTGGCACTTGATCACCCAGTCTTCCACCTCATAATCGCCATCGCAATAAAAGGTCTCATCCCCGTTCAGCACGCTGTCTTCCATGGCGCCTGCAATCGTAAAGGTTTTATAGGTCGAACCCGGCTCAAAGCCGTCTGAAATAATATAATTCCTCCAGGCTTTATTAAGACAGATCAGCTTGAAATCATCCGTCATATTCGCAATCTTTTCATCTGCGGAGATTCCCCTGTTCTCCAGGACATTTTTAAGCTCCAGCCTTTTCCCGTATTCCTCCTGCTCCTTCTCCGACAATCCCGCAGTTGAAGGAGCCTGTGCCTCATCAGCCTGCGTTTCGTCCGTTTGCGCCTCGTCTGTCTGTTCCCCGGTCTTTTGTTCCTCTGTCGGCGGCTGGAAATACTTCTGCACCTCCTGATCCTCCAGAAGATAATCCAGATAATTATCCTCTACGAGATACCTGACCGCACTGTTTTCATAGGGTTCATTCAGGTCAAAGGTATTGGAGTTGGCCATCGCCAGCACCTCTCCGGAATTCGGGTTCATAACCAGGGCAGATACGTTCTTCGCTCCGGTTTCCTTCATAAAGGCGTCGATTTTTTTCTCTACAATGCTCTGCGCATTGGCATCGATCGTAGATACGATATTATATCCATTTACAGGCGGCTTCGTGGTTCTCTCCAGCGTCATATCCTGTGTAAGATACCCGTACTCCCTCCCGTTGATTCCATTCATCTCCGTATTGTAATAGCCTTCAATTCCTCCCTGTCCCACGTTTCCGCTGACCGTAAAGCCTATCGCGTGACAGGCCAGTGAACCATGCGGGTAATACCGCTTATACTGGTCTTCAAACCAGATTCCCTTTACCGCTTCCGCCTCTTCGGTGGCAAGAAATTCCTGAAACGGGGCAATCTCGTCATAAGTCAGTTCCTGCAGCATTTTTTTATACAGGGAACCGCTATCCTCCAGTGCCTGATCGATCGTCTTTTGATCCAGATGGAAATATTTCACCAGTGCCTCTGATGTGGCTTTCTTCACCTCATCGCTCTGCAAAACATTTTTGGGTTCCATGATCAGATTGTATACTTTCTCACTGGTAGCCAGCTGTGTTCCATTTCTATCAAGGATGTCGCCCCGCCGGTAAGGAATCTCAATGCTGTCATAACTCTGCTGTGCCAGCACGATCTTCTCATATTTTTTCCCGTCCCGCTTATTGATCAGATAAATATTTACTATCAACACAAGATAACCAAGTGTGATCAGAATCATCATCACAAAAAGCTTGCTCTTCATTCTCGACAGAAAACGTTTTCTATTCTTCGCCATCTTTACTCACCCAGATATTATTTTTCCGGCACATCCTTGAACTGTTTCACATAATCAGGATTGCTCGCCTCATAGGAAATCACTTGTCCATTCTGTGGATATACCATCCCCAGCTCATTCACCGCGACGTCATAGATTTTCGTCAGGTCCACAGAGCTTTCCAGACGCTTACTCTTCTCAGCATTGCTGTTTTTCTGTTCATTCAGATTGCACTCCAGCTGTGCAACCAGCTTACGGTTTTCCGTGATCTCTTCCTGCAGGCTCAGCATCCTGACACAGGACACAAACAGAAAGCCTGTTGCGCACACCAGCAAGATCATGTATTTAAAATCAAACGCCTTTGCACGCCTTGCATTCCGCGCGACACGCGGATCAACCTTTTTCTCCTTTCTTTGCTCCTGTTCAGGCTGATGATCTCTCTTCGGTACCGTATTCAATTTTCTCACTGTGTTGCCGTCAACAAAGTAGCGTCTTCCCTCATTTCTTGAATCCAATTCTCTCATACCCCTTTTCTTAATACGCTTTTCATACGTTCTTTTATCCCCTCATGCCAGTCATGTTCTCTCAAAGATCCGCAGCTTCGCGCTCTTGCTCCTGCTGTTGTCCCTGATCTCCTCCTCGGACGGAAGAATCGGCTTTCGCGTCACAACACGCCCCTTCGATTTTCTGCCGCAGACGCAGACCGGAAAATCCGAAGGACAGATACACGGATTCTCACTTGTCCTGAAAATCCTCTTTACGATCCTGTCCTCTAATGAGTGAAACGTGATGATGCAGATCCTTCCTCCGGGATTCAGCAGATCGATCAGCCTGTCAATAGATTGCTCCAAAACAGCCAGTTCCTGGTTGCATTCAATCCTGACAGCCTGAAATGTCCTCTTGGAAGGGTGCCCTCCCGCATTCCTCGCCTTGACTGGTATAGCAGTCCTGATCAGATCATTGAGCTCCCCTGTTGTCTCAATGGTCTTTTGCTGCCTCGCCCTGCAGATCTGCCTGGCGATGCTTCTGGCGAATCTTTCCTCGCCATAATCCCTGATCACCCTGAATAATTCCTCTTCTGAATAATCATTGATAATATCCTTAGCAGTTTTTTCCTGCCTCTGATCCATTCTCATATCGAGAGGAGCATCCTCTCTGTAGGTAAACCCTCTCTCAGCTGTATCCAGCTGGTAGGAGGACACCCCCAGATCCAGTACGATTCCATCAACACCGGCAATACCTAAATCTTTCAGGATCTGGGGGATTTTCTGGTAATTGTCCCTAACGATGTCGATTTTTATTGTATCTCTATATGGGGCAAGCCTTTCTGTGGCAGCCTGGATTGCCGCCGCATCCTGGTCCACACCCACAAATCTGGCGTCTTCCGACAGACGGGCCAGCACATGAAATGCATGTCCGCCTCCTCCAAGCGTTCCATCCACATAAGTCCCGTCTTTTTTTATCGCAAGTCCCTCTATTGTCTCATCCAGTAAAACAGACTTATGTGCAAAATTCACGTTCATCATCTCCTAAAACATAAAGCCCAGCTCTTCCATCTCCTGCGCAAGATCCTCAAAATTCAGATCAGCCTTACTGTTCTTCTCATCCCAGACTTCCTTGCTCCAGATCTCCGCGTAATCTACCATTCCGACAATAACGACATCCTTTGTGATCTTCGCGAATTCTCTCAGGTTTGCCGGCAGCAGCACTCTTCCCTGTCCATCCACTTCACAGTCCACTGCGCTTCCCACAAAATACCGTTTCATCTCTCTTGCGCTGGCTCGTGTCCTAGGCAGCTTGTTAAGCTGTTCCTCAAACAGTTCCCATTCATTCTCCGGATATGCCAGCAGGCAGGTATCCATTCCCCTCGTGACAACAAAGGTGGTACCGAGCTGGTCTCTCAGCTTGGAAGGAACGATCATTCTGCCCTTGGTATCGACTGAATGACTGTACTCACCCTTCAATCCCTTAGACAAGACCATCACCCTCCCTCTTACATCTTAAGCATATCCTCCACGATCTTCGGGGGTGTCTTCACTTTTTACCACTTTTCATCATTTTTGTTCCACTTTCCCCCACCAACATCCCCTATTTTACTCTATTACCTCAAAGATTGCAAGACCAAAATCCGAAGTTCATTTCAAAACCCCTTGTAATTATGCACAAAATTTCGGGTTAAACTTTGTAAGTCTTGTATAAAATGATAGCTTTTTTTGTCGTTTTTTCTGTGTTTTTCCCACAATATTTGGTGCATTTCAAGAATTATCCCAACTATATCATGTGGTTTATGTCATTTTCGTCCAGGGTACCAGATTTCACCTGTGTACCGCCGGTCTGCCCTATCTGACCTGCGCCTTTTTCGCGCGCAGCAATAAAAAAAGACAGGCCTGTTTCTACCTGTCTTTCCTGTCTTTTCTATCCTTCATTCTCATAATGATCATATAAACCGAAGCCGCAATCACACAGAACGCTGCAAGCAGCTGGGACACCTTGAAATTCACGCCCGGCAGCATAAGGGAATCCGTCCGGAGCGCTTCTATCCACACCCGTCCGAGACCATACCCCCAGATATACAGGGCAAACATCTCGCCATCAAACTTTTTATGCCTCCGGTACAGAAAAATAAGCAGCAGCACACCCAGGTTCCAAAGCGATTCATACAAGAAGGTTGGATGCACCTGAATGAATTCCATGCCGTCAAAGGTCCGCACATGGTCAATCATCTCCTGCGTGATGATTCCATTATTCACCGTCCGGACAAGATAATTCTTGCCCCCGAACCACTCCACGGGTATCGCCATGGCAAACAGTGAATCCGTATAGGCGCCAAACGCCTCACGGTTAAAGAAATTTCCCCACCTGCCCAGGATCTGCCCTGTGAGCAGCCCCATCGTGCAGGTATCCAGCATCAGCATGGCAGGCGCTCCCCGCTTTCTTGAAAAAATGAGCAGCGTGATAATGCCCGCTATCACTCCTCCATACACCGCCAGGCCGCCCCCCCGGATATTCAGCATGCCGAGCAGCGTCTCCTTTAATCCCTGCCCCTCCCTGACATAATCCTTCAGGCGGAACAACACATAATAGATCCTGGCTCCCAAAATTGAGGGCACCACTGTCCAAAGTATAAAATCCAGATAAAGCTCCGGATCCTGCTTCGTCCTTCGCGCCTCCATCGCGATCATGCAGTAACCGAGGACAAACCCGATCGCGATGATCACTCCATAAAACCGAATCTCCAGGCTTCCGAGCATAAAGCCATCCCCGATATGCTTAAGGTCGACACCGAGATTCGGAAATCGTATCTCATACATGTAAAGCTTTTCTCCCCTTCCTCCTTTTAGAACAATCATTATTTCTCTGAAATCCAGTCATGACCCGCCCCGCAGCACACAGGCTTTCACCTGTATGAAGGCGCGCCAGGCCGGCGCCAGAAGTAAGGCCGATGCTAAACGCAAAACCTGCCTGTCTACACATTAAACTTAAACAGGATCACATCTCCGTCCTGCACGACATATTCCTTCCCCTCAGATCTGACGAGGCCCTTCTCCCTTGCCGCAGCCATGGAACCGTTCTCCACCAGATCCTTATAATTCACAACCTCGGCGCGGATAAATCCCCGTTCAAAATCTGTATGAATCTTGCCCGCCGCCTGCGGCGCCTTGGTCCCTTTGCGGATCGTCCACGCCCTCGTCTCATCCTCACCGGAGGTCAGGTAGGAGATCAGTCCAAGCAGTGAATAGCTCGCCCTGATCAGCTTGTCAAGACCAGACTCCGAAAGCCCCAGCTCCTCAAGAAACTCCTTGCGTTCATCATCCTCTAACTCCGCAATCTCCTGCTCAATCTGCGCGCAGACCGCAAACACCTCGCTGCCGTATTCCGCCGCATAATCCCGCACCGCCTTCACATGCGGATTGGAGGCGCCGTCATCAGCCAGATCCTCCTCGGCTACATTTGCCGCGAAGATCACAGGCTTTCTTGTCAGGAGATTATACTCCGCGATCCACGCGTCCTCATCCTCTCCATCCGTTTCAAAGGTAATGGCCAGCTTACCGTTTTCCAGATGCTCCTTGATCCGCTTCTGAAACGCGACCTCCCTCGCAATATCCTTATTGTTGTGGGCCGCCCTTGAATTTTTCGCGATCCTTCTTTCCAGAATCTCTATATCAGAAAAGATCAGCTCAAAATTGATCGTCTCGATATCCCGGAGCGGATTGATGCTGCCGTCCACATGCACCACATTGGAGTCCTCAAAGCAGCGCACCACATGAACGATAGCGTCTACCTCGCGGATATTGGACAAAAACTGGTTGCCCAATCCTTCCCCCTTCGAAGCGCCCTTCACCAGCCCGGCAATATCCACAAATTCAATTACCGCCGGCACCGTCTTCTTCGACTGGTACATCTTCGTCAGCACCTCAATGCGCTCATCCGGCACCGGAACTACTCCCACGTTGGGGTCAATCGTGCAGAACGGATAATTCGCAGACTCCGCTCCGGCCTTCGTCAGTGAATTGAACAGTGTGCTTTTGCCTACATTTGGCAGGCCAACAATTCCCAGCTTCATATCTATCTGTATCCTCCTTGTCATTCTTCTGAACGCCGTTTTACATGGAAGCTGTAAAACAGCGATATATATTATACTACAAAGCGATACATATTTCAATCCTATATGCTGAATAACAATTCCACCATATAAAGCAACATAACAGTTTACCCCTTGACTATCCTGTTACATACCGGACAGCTCTCAAAATGTCACAACCTTAGGTTCCATCGTGAAAGAATAAAAGGTTGCCGTAGCGTCTTTAAAATAAAACACCTCTGAATTGCCGTCATCCGCAGAATACATTCCCTGCAGGGTGGGATACGCGTCAAGCATAGACTGTCTCGCCTCACGGCGGTCATCCTCCACCAGTGTGCCCGCAAGTCTCAGCCATATACCGTCCTTGAAGGCACAGACTTCCACCTTGGGATTCGCATGAATCTGCTTTGAGACCGCCTTGACCTTGCCGGTCTGGATATAGAGCCTTCCCTCGAACACATTTACCGTACCAAACGGCCTGACTCTGGGCTGATCCCCTTCTACTGTTGCCAGATAATAGGTGTCTGCTTCCTTTAAAAATTTAACCACACTTTCCATTTTTCTAACTCCTTTCCACATTTTCAGTGTATCTGCACACAGGAAATCCCATGCATCCTAAAAACATTCCATACCTGCCATTCCGTTTCTGAAGCATGCTGCCGCACAGCGGACATTTTTTCGCTTCCGGCGCAGCCTCCGCATCACGGCGCAGGCACTCGTAAACAGCCTGGTTCATCCGGCAGTCCGCAAGCGCCCGGTGGGCTCCCTGTATGGAAATACCATAGTGCTCCGCCAGATCTGTCAGCCTGTGATGCGGCAGCTTCGCCAGGTACGCCCTGGCAAGCTTCAGCGTATCTATGTAATCATTTTCCGGCTGCCTGCCGAGATACCGCTCACTGTCCCGCCAGATAAATTTCATATCAAACGCGTGAATATTGTGCCCCACCAGCACGCTGTTCCCCGCAAACGTGAGAAAATCCGCCAGCACGCTGTCAAAAGACGGCGCGTCCCTGACCATCTCATCCGTGATCCCGTTCACCCGGCTCGCCTCAAACGGAATCGGACGTCCGGGATTGACAAGTGTGGAAAACTCTCCCACCACCCTGTGCTTTACCACTCTGAGCGCTGAAATCTCCACCACCTCATCCGTCTTCCAGGAGATTCCTGTTGTCTCCAGATCAAATACCACATAATCCGGAACAAATGTCGTCAACTGCATCTTCCACCTCCGTTTTTGATTCCATCCACACTGGCATTTCGAGGAACACTACCTATTCACATGCTTTTTCATATATACGCATTTTTTAAAACGGCAGGTCAAAATCCTCCAGGTCCTCAAAATCCTCAAAATCCTCCATCATTTCCTTCTCCAGCAGATCCTCATATTCCTTTGAACGCTTTTCAAGGCTCTTCTTCCACTTCGCGTCTCCCATGGACTCGGCAAGCTTCGCCGCTGCAGTAAAGATCACGTCATTGTCCTCATCGCATTTTGTCTTTTCCTTGATCACACTCTCCGCATGCTGTTTTCCCTCTTCGTAATTTTCCAGATGGATGCAGGCGTAAATCATAGCTGCCACTGTCAGGGGATTGCCAGGCTGTTTCTCATTCCACTCCTTGCAGTAATTATAGGCCTTCTGGTTCTCTCCCCTGTTCCACATGCACTGCGCTTTGTAGAATGGAAGATTCAGTTCATTATCCTGCTCCCAGTCAAAGGCCGACAGCAGATAGTCCACGGACTCTTCAATCCTGTCATATTTACCACGCATATCCATCATGTCAAGATAATCCTCAAGCCATTCGGTCAGGCTGTACCTCCAATCCGTCTCATCCTCCAGCTCTACCAGCGTCTGAACCGCGTCTGCGTTTTCCTGTTTCATGCTCTCAACCGCTTTCTTGAAGGCTTCAAATCCCTTTTCCCAGCTTTCCGGATATTGCTCCATTCCGGACATGTCAATATAGCACTCCTCTGATGCCTCCTCAAACATTTCCCAGATTTCCCTCATGGTTCTCCCTCCTTTATTCTCTTCTTACCTGCCGCCTCATGCAGGCACATGCGTCTCCCGGCTCATGGTATCATGTCGATAACGGTTGCTCTCCATCCTCATCTATGCCGGCTTCTCCTTAAGACGCCGCAAAATGATGAGGCAGGCTGCCGTTACCGCAGTACCCGTCACCGCCCAGGAGACCGGATAGACAACGAACACCCATTTTATATCATGCACGCGCTCACAGACGGTATTGACCCACACAATCCGCAGCACACAGGTTCCAAAAATGGTGATCACCGCCGGCAGCAGGGAATGGGACAGCCCCCGCAGCACAGAACCGCAGATCTCATAGCTGCAGATCATGAACTGAAGCACCAGCACATACCGGAACCGAAGAAATACATACTGCATGACCTGCCTGTCCGACGTAAACAGGCCCGCAAAAAAACACTTTCCCAAAATAAATATGCCATTTACCACAACTGTCGCGCACACTGCCGACGCCATGGTCAGCAGCAAGACCCGCCTGCACCTGTCAGGCTTGCCAGCGCCGTAATTCTGGCTTGTAAATGTGACCGCAGCCTGGTCAAAGCCTGTCACCACATAGTAAGCCAGCACCTCAAAAATCAACGCGATCGCGTTACCCGCCACAGCGTCTGATCCAAAGGTATTGATCGCGCTCTGAATACACAGGTTTGCCACAGAAAATACCATGGTCTGGAGGCCTGCAGGAAGGCCGATGCGCAAAAGCCTCAGAAGATCCTTCCCGTGAATCCGCAGCTTCGCAAAAGACAGCCTGATATCCCCCGATTCCCTGCAAAGAAAAAACAAAACCAGAACAGAGCTTACCACATTGGAAAACGCTGTGGCTGCCGCGACCCCGGCCACGCCCAGATCAAAGCACACGACAAAAAGAACGTCAAACAGCATATTGACAACGCCCGCTATCATCAGCGCATAGAGCGGGCGTTTCGTGTCACCCACCGTCCGGAGCACGGAAGCACCAAAATTATAAAGAAGAATAAATGGCATTCCCAGCGCGTAAACACGCAGATACGCAACAGCCGGTTCCAGTACATTCTCCGGCGTAGACAAAATCCGCAGCATCACACGGCCGACATTTTCCACCAGCATGCAGAGCGCCACTCCAGACAGGGCAGCAAATAATACAGCCGTGTGCACCGTATCAGAAATACGCTTCCGGTATCCCTGCCCGATATAATTGCCAATCACCACATTGATGCCGACCGCAAGCCCTACAAAAAAATTGACAAACAGCGCGATCAGGCTCGTATTGGCTCCAATCGCTGCCTGTCCGCTACTGTCTCCCGACATGCCGACCACTGCGATATCCACCGCGCAGAAAAGCTGCTGCAGCACACTCCCCATGATGATGGGAAACGCGAAACGCAGAATTTTTCCAAGCAGCGGCCCGCCGGTCATATCCATTCTGCCATCCATGCTGTTCCTTTTCATCCTTCCAACACAACCATCACACCTTGCCGTACACTTTATCAATAATTGGTAACTGCTCAGCAGGTGCTGAACAGTTACCAATCCTATCTTAACAAATTATGGAAGGATTTACAAGGAAAATGTGTCAATCTCCCCACTTGACAAAACACAGGCCTGGTGCTATAACATTAGTTAATTTATCGGCACTGAATAGTTACACAGGCAGTAACTACTCAGCAGGTGCTGAGCAGTTACGCAGCGGGTGAAGCTTGCGCATCCTAATTCACCCGCTGCACGGCAAAATATACTGTTTTGGCACGGTCTGCGCAGTGAATGCGCAGACCTGCTGAGTAGTTACCACAGGCACTTCATGTAGAAAGAGACCGGAGATACAGCCATGCAGCACCCTATCTTTTCAAAAATCCAGAAGGTTACTGCCTGCAGCATGATTTTCATGCTGCTTCTTGTGGTGCTGTTCTCCACCTTCTATATCGCAGCCGAAAACAACCATGACTGTACCGGGGATGACTGCCCGATCTGTATCTGCATCCGGCAATGCGAAGCAGTGCTTCATCAGCTGGGAGACGGCGCAGCACATCAGGCTATCCTGATTCTGCCGGTGTTTCCCCTTCTTTTTTCTATTGTATTCTTTTCCTACACATTTACCCGGGAAACCCTTGTTTCCATGAAGATCAGGCTGAATCACTGAGAACCTCCGACAGCGGCGGATGATCCCCCTTTACCGGGAATCGTCTGTCTTTTTTGCGCGCATTTTTAAAGCTGTAAGCAGATTGGTTTACAGTTTTTTACCAATAGGAGGTTTATCATCATGAAAAAAACAGGTTCTATTCTGCTTATCGCCATCCTGGCGACAGGCCTTCTTTCCGCATGCAGTTTCGAGCGTCCGGCAGTTTCGCCCGACTCGGATAAGCTTCAGATTGTCACTACTATTTTCCCGGAATACGACTGGGTACTCCAGATTCTCGGAGAAAACCCGGCAAATGCCGATGTAACCCTGCTTCTGGACAACGGCGTTGACCTTCACAGCTATCAGCCCACCGCCAGCGACATCCTGAAAATTTCCAATTGTGACCTATTTGTCTATATCGGCGGCGAATCTGACGAATGGGTGGAAGACGCAATGAAAGAAGCTGTGAACAAGGACATGATCGTCCTAAACCTGCTGAAGCTGCTCGGCAGTTCGGCAAAGGAGGAAACCCTTCTGCCCGGTATGCAGGAGGAAGAGGAGGAGGCTTCCAGCGAGGAGCCGGAATTTGACGAGCATGTATGGCTCTCTTTAAAAAACGCCTCCGACCTTGTTCCGAAGATCGCGGAGGCATTGGAAAAAGCAGACCCCTCCAACGCCAATGTCTACAGAAAGAATGCCGAATCCTATCTCGAACAGCTCACAGCCCTCGATGAAGCATATCAGGACGCCGTTTCAAACGGCAGCCGCAATACGCTTGTGTTCGGCGATCGTTTTCCATTCCGCTACCTTGCGGATGATTACGGGCTTGACTGCTTCGCCGCATTTTCCGGATGTTCCGCCGAGACAGAAGCCAGCTTTGAGACCGTCACATTTCTTGCCAGGAAGATAGATGAGCTGAAGCTGCCCGCCATCATGACCATCGAAGGTACAGACCACAAAATCGCAGAGACCATCATCCAGAACACCACATCAAAGAACCAGAAGGTTCTCCCGCTGGATTCCATGCAGTCCACCACCTCAAGGGATGTAAAAAACGGCAGCACTTATCTCTCCATCATGGAGAGAAACCTTGCCGTCTTAAAAGAAGCGCTATAGGCAGCCGGGCGGTTTTTAAGAATCAGGAACGGCTTCAAAAGCTTATCACGTAAAAAACAGCAACCGGCAATCCACCAGGTCTTTATCAGAACAGGAGGTATCAGACATGGCTTTACTCACCATTCAGGATCTGTCCATCGGGTATGATGCGCACACAGTCCTTCAAGATTTGAATTTCTCCGTACATACAGGCGACTATCTCTGCATTGTCGGAGAAAACGGTTCAGGCAAATCAACACTCATGAAAACGCTTCTGCGGCTGCAAAAACCCGTCAGCGGCCGGATCCTGACCGGTGACGGCCTGAAGGAAACCGAAATCGGATACCTTCCCCAACAGACTATCGTACAAAAGGATTTCCCCGCGTCCGTCCGGGAGATCGTCCTCTCCGGATGTCAGGGGCGGTGCGGAATGCGCCCCTTCTATAACAGGGAAGAAAAAGCGCTGGCACTTCAGAACATGGAACGCATGGGAATCGCCACACTGAAAAACAGGTGCTACCGGGAGCTTTCCGGAGGTCAACAGCAGAGGGTTCTGCTGGCGCGGGCTCTCTGCGCTACCAGAAAACTGCTGCTGCTTGACGAGCCGGTCTCCGGCCTGGATCCAAAGGTGACTGCGGAAATGTATAGTCTGATCTCTGAATTGAACCGGGACGGCATCACCATCATCATGATTTCCCACGACCTGTCAGCCGCCCTGCGCTATGCCAGCCACATCCTGCATATCGGCCCGACTGTGTTCTATGGCACGAAGGAAGCATATCTGGAAAGTGAACCGGGAGAAATCTTCACGCGGGACAGCTACGCCACAACGGAACCACAAAGGGCAAAACATAAAGGAGGCAAAAGAAAATGATTGAAAAGCTAGGCATGTACCTGCAATACCCCTTCGTGCGCTACGCGCTGATCGTCGGCATCCTGATCGCGCTCTGCTCCTCCCTGCTCGGCGTCACGCTGGTCTTGAAAC
Organism: uncultured Clostridiaceae bacterium; assembly: GCA_946185495.1. Taxonomy (GTDB): domain Bacteria; phylum Bacillota; class Clostridia; order Lachnospirales; family Lachnospiraceae; genus CAG-590. Next base: position 22,189 of record CAMHJT010000009.1, read on the forward strand.
GTTTTTCACTGATTGGAGACGGCCTGTCCCATGTAGCCTTCGGCGCGATGACAATTGCTGCAGTCCTCAACCTGACCAGCCAAATGCTCGTGATCTTGCCCGTCACCGTCATCAGTGCAGTTTTTCTCCTGCGCTCCGGCCGGAACGCGAAGATCCGGGGAGATGCAGCAGTCGCGATGATCTCAGTCGGTTCACTGGCCTTTGGATACCTGATCATGAATATTTTTTCCACCTCCTCCAATCTGTCCGGAGATGTCTGCAGCACCCTGTTCGGCTCCACCTCCATCCTGACGCTGACAGAGCGGGATGTGGCAATCTGTACCGTTTTATCCATCGCAGTTGTTGTGACCTTTATCCTGTTTTACAACAAGATTTTTGCCGTCACCTTCGATGAGGATTTTTCCAGGGCAGCAGGTACACATACAGACCGCTATCAGCTGCTGATCTCCATCGTGGTCGCCGTCATCATCGTGCTGGCCATGAATCTGGTGGGGTCGCTCCTGATCTCCGCCCTGATCATTTTCCCGGCACTCTCAGCCATGCGGCTATTTCACAGCTTCAGGCAGGTTACCGTCTGCTCGGCGGTTCTCTCCGTTTTCTGCGCCGCACTGGGAATTCTGATTTCAATCCTGGCCGGAACCCCGGTGGGATCTACCATTGTTGCTGTTGACACTGCCGCCTTTATCATTTGCTGCGCGGCAGGACTGATTCTTGGAGGAATACGAAAATGAAGAAAATAATCTGTCTCATGCTCTCTTGCACCCTGTTGATCGGTAGTACCGGCTGTGGAAACGAAAGTGCTGCCGCCAGAACGGGTAATCAGCCCACCGGCATCAATGCTGTCATGGAGGCCGAAATGAAAAAAGCCGACGAAAGCCTTTCCAATGATACACAGACACAAGACGCCAAGCTTTCCACTGATACGCAGACACAAGACGCCATGCCTTCCGCTGATACACAGACGCAAGACGCCATGCCTTCCGCTGATACGCAGACGCAAGATGCCATGCCTTCCGCTGATACACAGACACAAGACGCCAAGCTTTCCACTGATGGTGCAGTCAAAACAACCCCGGATGCTGTCGATGTGGACCTGACCGCGCTTTCCAGCACCATGGTCTACTCCGAGGTCTATAACATGATGTCCGCACCGGAAAGCTATATCGGAAAAACCGTCAAGATGAGTGGAAACTTTGCCTTTTACCATGATGAGGCATCCGGCAAATACTATTTTGCCTGCGTGATCAAGGACGCCACAGCCTGCTGCTCCCAGGGCATTGAATTCATTCTGCCGGAAAGCTATTCCTATCCGGAGGATTATCCCTCCCCCGGGGATGACATTACCGTGATCGGAACCTTCGACACCTACCAGGAGGGCGAGGAAACCTACTGCACCCTCAGAAACGCGACACTTCTATAATCATTCACTACGCGGATTATCCGCAATCTGCAATCTGCAATTTTATAATTTCAAAAAAAAACATCGGGCAGGGAAGCCATCCCCGCCCAATATTTTTCTTTACGATAGTTTTCCGGTCATTCAACAGTTTTTAGTGATTCCATCATGGTAGAATTTTCCGATTATTCCACTGATTTCAATGATTCCGCCATGTTGATTCCTTCAAGCTTCCTCTCCATCACAGCGTTGACAAACACTGTAAACAGGAAGGTCAGGATCACGCTGTAAAAAAAGCTGACCGGCAGGATCCGGCTCTTGAAGGAAACCATGTCCACCACGATCTGCGCCATCACATACCGGTGCAGCAGCACGCCCAGAAACAGTCCGGCGATGGCGCCCATGGACGTCAGGACTACATTTTCCCGGAACACATAGGCAGCCGTCTCCCCCCGGAAGAATCCAAGCACCTTGATAGTGGCGATCTCCCGCAGGCGCTCCGTGATATTGATATTCGTCAGGTTGTAGAGTACAATGAACGCAAGCCCGGCTGCGCAGGCGATCACAAGGATCACAATATAGTTCAGGCTTCCCATCATCTTGGAGAGCCGTTCCTTCATCTCGGAGTAAAGCGTCACAGAGGTCACATCCTCCTCTCCGGCAATCTCCGCTGAGAGCTTGTAGTGGTCTGTTCCCTCCGGAAATTCCAGATACGCGCTGTTATACTCCATCTCTTTCCCGAGCTGCTCCTCCATCGTCTCCGGAGACAGATATACATAATTGTACACATGATTCTCGAATATTCCCGATATCCGTACCCGAAGCTCCTTCATGTCCGGATCCCGCAGTGTCACTTCATCTCCGACGCCGACTCCATACCGCTCGGCCAGGCCGTTGCAGATCAGCGCCTCATTTTTGCCGGGAAACTCCAGCAATCCTCCCTCTGTTGTATGAAAATGCACATACTCCCCGATCTGGTCAGTCCGTTCCGGCACGATCAGGGTGATCTCCTTTACATGCTCTCCCGCGATCAGATCCCATGCGCCCTCCCTCAGAAGGACATGCCGCGCTCCGGTTTTCGCGATCCGTTCCTCCACCCCATCCGGCAGTTTCGCGCAGCTTTGGAAGGTAATCTCCGCGTCCGCCGTCAGGATTTCCTCATACTGCAGCTCGGCAAAGCCCGCGATGGAATCCTTCATCCCAAAGCCTGTCAGAAGCAGCGCCGTACAGCCGCCGATTCCCGCGATCATCATGAAAAACCTTCCCTTATAGCGGAAGAGGTTCCGGATAGAAACCTTGTGAAGAAATTTGATCCTCGTCCATACCGCAGGCACATATTCCAGAAAAACTCGTTTTCCCGGCTTTGGAGCCTTCGGCCGCATCAGGGAGGCCGAAGTCTCGGAAAGCTCATATCTGCACACCAGCCAGGTCATTCCCATGGAGCAGGCAAGCGCCGCCGCTGTGGAAAACAGCAAAAGCTTCCAGTCAAAAATAAACTGCATGGACATCTTCTGATACATCAGCTGGTAGCTCGTCCAGATTACGCCGGGAAACAGAAAAATACCCACGCTGTATCCCAAAAGGCTTCCCAACAATGCCGCGCTGCCGGAGTAAAACAGGTATTTTGCCATGATACTCCCCTCCGAATAGCCAAGGGCCTTCAGCACGCCGATCTGCGTCCGCTGCTCCTCCACCATCCTTCCCATGGTCGTCATGCAGACCAGGGCAGCCACCAACACGAAAAAAACAGGAAATACCCTTGCCACCTGCGCCACAATCTCCGAATCACTCTCAAAGCAGGCGTACCCGATGTTGGTGTTGCGCTCCAGCACCCAGATGTCAGGCGTTTTCAGATCCTTAAGCTCCCTTTTCGCGTCAGCAAGCTCTTCCCTTGCATCCGCGGTCTTTTCCTCCAGCTCCCGCTCTCCGTCCTGATACTTTTTTAAGCCCTCCTCATAATCAGCCAGCCCCTCCTCATATTCCGCAAGGCCATCCCGGTAAGTCTGTTTGCCATCCGCATATCTGCGTTTTCCGTCCTCGTATTCCGCAAGGCCCTTTTCATACTCCTCTTTTCCCTTCCTGTAATCCAACAAACCCTTCTGATACTGTTTTTCCCCGTCTGCCAGCCTCTTCTTCTGCCTGTTTAATTCCTTTCCCCCGCAAGGGTTTCTTTTTTCGCTTCCGCAAGCGCTGCCTCCGCCTCCGTGATTGCCTGTTTTCCTGCCTGAAGCTGTTGCCCGGCCGCCTGAAGCTGCGCCATCTGTTCCTCCAGCTGCGCGGCCATCTGCGCAGCCTCCTCCAATCCGGCAGCTCCCGGATCCATCTCACCGGCTCCCTGCTGCAGAATATCCGATTTTGCCAATTCCTCCTTTTCCTGCTGCTGTGCAGAGTTTTCCGTTTCCTTGCTTTCCGGCTGCGTATCGGCTTTTTCCGGTTCCACGCCCTCCTGCCGGCTCCTCATCTGCTGCATAGCAGCCTCCTGCCGGGCTTTCACCTGCTGCATGGCGGCCTCGAGCCGGGCTTTCGCGGCAGACAGCTGTGCCTCCTGCGCCATCAACTCCTGTTTTTTCTTCTCCAGCAGGGTCTCCTGCGTCTGGATTGCCGTTTTCGCTTTGTCTATCTTCTTTTGTCCCGCAGCAAGCTGTTTTCTGCCTGCCGCAAGCTGCTTTTTCGTCTGGTCAAGCTGCTTTTTGCCCTTCTTAAGCTCCTCCCCTGCACTGTCAAGCTCCGTTTTCGCATCCACAAGCTTCCCGTCCGAGGTCCGAAGCTCCCTTCCCGCGTCTGCCAGCTTTGCCTCCGCTTCCGTCAGCTCCTCTCTCGCATCCGCCAGTTCTGCCTTCGCCTCGGCAAGCTCCTGTCTGCCGTCCCTCTCTTTTTCCGCAAGCTCCTGCTCGCCATCCGCGATCTCCCTCTCCGCATCCGTCCGGATCCGGTCGAAACGGTTTCCAGCCTGCATGTCAGCAAGCTCCTCCCATGCTGCCCGCCTGTCATCCATATACGCTTTGTAGGCGTCGGAATAGATCTGGTAATCCTGGTCAAGCCCTACATACACCTCTGTATAGACATCGCTGTCAAAGGTCTCCTCCGGCACATATAAGAATCCGTCAATGCTCCCCGTTCCGATCGACGTCGTGCCCCGCTCAAAATTGATATAACAGACGGAATCCGCGTATCCGACCACTTTCAGCTTCCGTACAGCCAGAAGCTTTAGCGTATCCTCCTCATTTGTATCCTCCACCAGCAGTTCCTCATTCAGGGCAGGTGCGCCGCGCAGCGCAGCATCCACCAGACACTCATCGGGGCTCTGCGGCATTCTTCCACCGGCCAGCCTGATCCGGTTGATATTCTGTGTCAGGGAATGCACCTTCAGCACCCGTTCCGTCTGTTCCGTGTCCAGAAACAGCACATCCGCAGAGTACGCCCCCTCCGCGCAGCGCACGTCCCCGCTCTGCCGGATGGCCTCCACATCCTCCTTTTCCCAGCCCAGCGTGGAGATCAGGCGGTAATCAAAGAGCTGTCCCTCCTGTATCCTTTCGTCCACCGTATGCACCATGGCTGGCGTCGTTATCCTCACGCCCGCAAAAAAACCAACTCCGAGCGCCACGATCGCAAAAATCGCAAAAAAGCGCCCGAAGCTCTGCCTGATCTCCCTTACTGTTGTCCGCCACATCATTGATTTCATGCCTGCTGTCTCCAAAATTCCTGTCTTCCATTAAAAATCGGCGCAATAAATTGTCTCACACAGCTTCAAATATAGCTGTATCTTCCAGATATTCATTTAAAGCTTCCTGTTCCATCTTCCTACTCCAATCATTCCATTCATGCATGCGGTTCTGCCCCATCCTTCCGCTTTCAACGTCACCACTCAATATCAGCAATATCCTTGATCTGCGTATTGCGGTGCATATCGGCGATCCGGCCGCTCTTGACTGTGATCACGCGATCCGCCATCGCGGTCAGCGCCTGATTATGCGTGATCACCACAACCGTCCTCCCCGTATCGTGACAGGTGTCCTGCAGGATCTTCAGCACCGCCTTTCCCGTCTGGTAATCCAGGGCTCCCGTGGGCTCGTCGCAGAGCAGCAGCTTGGGATTTTTCGCGATGGCTCTCGCAATGGCCACCCGCTGTTGTTCTCCACCCGAAAGCTGTGCCGGAAAGTTCTTAAGCCGGTCCTTAAGGCCAACCTCCTTAAGCACCTCCTCCGCATCCAGGGGATCCCTGCAGATCTGCGCTGCCAGCTCCACATTTTCAAGGGCCGTCAGATTCTGCACCAGATTGTAAAACTGGAACACAAAACCCACATCATACCGCCGGTACGCTGTCAGCTGCTTTTTGCTGTAAGCGGAAATCTCATTCCCATCCAGCATGACCGATCCCGATGTCAGCGTATCCATGCCGCCCAATATATTCAGGATCGTCGTCTTGCCCGCACCGGAAGCACCGACAATGACGCAGAACTCCCCTTTTTCAATCTCGAAATTCACATCCTGCAGCGCCGGGATCTCCACCTCTCCGGTCCGATAGGTTTTTTTCACATTTTTGAATTCAACATATGCGCCCATGCCGTCTGTCTCTCCATTTTATCTGTTCCGTATCCAGACAAGTAACTACTCAGCAGGTCTGCACATTCACCGCGCAGACTGTGCCAAAACAATATATTTTCAGCGGGTGAATTAAGATGCTCCAGCTTTACCCGGACTGCTTAACGCTTTGAAAGCAGCCACGCCAGAACATGAATGGCCTGCTGGAATTTTCCCTCACGGATCAGCGCCTCGATCTCGCTCTCTGTCAGCTTCTTTACATTCAGAAATTCCGTATCATCCAGATCCTGTCCCGCGACTTTCCTGCAGTTTTTCGCCTCAAACAGATACGCGTAATTATCCGCGATCGTTGCATTGGAAGGCTCGATCAACAACTGCCTCCACTGCTCCGATTCATAGCCTGTCTCCTCCATAAGCTCCCGCTTCGCCGCCTCCAGCGCGTCCTCCGCAAAGTCCGCCCTGTTCTTTCCGTATTCTCTGCCATCCTCACGCTCGATCCCGCCTGCCGGGAACTCCGTTGTCACCTCTTTGATCCCATGCCTGAACTGCCTTACGCACAGATAGTTCCCCTCCTCGTCCGACGCCACGATCACCACATAATCCCTGCGGCTGTAGCTGTAATAGGGCTCAAATTCCGATCCATCCGGAAACCGGTAGGCCGACCGTCTGAAATCGATCCACTCGTCCTGCACGACATGCTCCATGCGGATCTCTTCCCATGCCAGTGCTTCTTCCTCCTGCTTTTCCATGCCTCCACTCCCTTCTATTTTATGAGCGTTTGCCAGTAAATCCATAGTGTCACTCTCCCGAATAAAACTCCGTCTTCGTCTCGTTCGCCTGAATCAGTACAGAGCTCTGATTGAACTCCCGGATCAGGTCATCTGCGGCAGCGTGCACCTTCTCCGATGTCGTATCGCTTAAAAGGATAACGATCGTATATTCATGATCCACTGTGCCGTTCTCATTTGTCCAGCCTCCATTCGCTTCCTGAATGGTAAACCCCTCAAAATGCCTGGTCAGCACCTCATCGACCTTCGCTTTTGCTTCTTCCGCCGTTCCGAATGGCTCATATGTGTCCTTGTCGTTGGTTCCAAGGTACATGACATACTGGATATCCTTGCTTTCTGTCGTTTGTTGGTTCTGTGCCGTGCTTTTATATAAACTGAACACTGACAGACAGACTGCCAACACACTTATTATGATCGCTGCTATTCCTGATTTCTTTTCCATATCGATTCCTCCTGTTATTCAAATCCTTGGCATCTTCCATACCGCACACATGCACGTCCCCCATAAAGCCTTCCCTATAACCATCCGGCAAGGCGGCTGCCGGATTCCATGATCCTGTTGGCTATCATTTTCTTTTGGGCAAGTGCAGCCTCGAAAAACTGTCCGAGATAGGTAGCGGATTTATTTGTGCTGCCCACGTATTCCGCAATATGCTCGTCCTTGTCAAAATCGGGGATCCGCTCCCCGGAAAGGCTCTCTCCAAAAGCCTTCCAATCCTCTGACGCATCGACCTGCCGTTTCGTGATGATGCTGCGGATCCGATCCAGGTGCGGTTCCACTATTTTCGTCGCGTAGGTTTCTTTCTTAAAATCATCCCCTTCGCCGCGCAGGCAGGACATGGCGTAGACCATCTGGGCAAACGCGCATTCATAATCGTTCGGATTGTCCTTAATGATCTCCCTGTAACCGCCCCAGGCCGGCAGATAGACATAGCGGATATAACTGTAGTCCGGCAGATGTCCCGCCCGTCCGTGTCCGAGGTTCATGATGGAATTCTCATCGGACTGATACACGCTGCCGACATATACCGGCTTATCCACATCCTCCGATGCGGAAGGGTTATGGGAAAACCTGATCTGCCTGCGCTCCGGCTCCCCAGCCTCCCCCGGCAGCAATTCATAGAAATACCAGTTGGTGTTATTGATCACCAAAGAGGGGGTCCCTGCAAAGTATGTATGCGCCCAGGTATCCGCAAGAACGTGCATGGCAATACCGATTGCCGGTGTTCCCTTATCCTTTGCAAGCTTCACGGTATCGACCAGCAGATTTCCATTTGGTCCGCAGATCAGGCGGAATTTATCCTTATAATTTTTGGAACCCTTTTCGATATCCGCATACAGATCCTTTGGCAGGAAATGGAAGGCCGACCATATCCTTGTGATATCACAAAGGCCGATCGGATCCGTTCTTGCCTGTAAAAGCTCTGACTGCAGCTGTGTCGTGGCAGCCTGTGAGGGGCCGCCTGCTTTTTTGAGCCATATCCTGGAGCAATGATCCACAAGCTGCGCCGCATGGCATATATCCACACTGCTCCTATGCCCGTACCCCGCCAGCACCGCAGCACAGTAGGTCGCGTAATAATGAAAATCTCCCTGCATTTTTCACACTCCTCTAAAAGCGTTAGTTTTTATCTGTCTCCTAATCGATCATGATCACCTGCTGGCGGCGGAATGTATTCACAATACTCATGACTGCCGAAAAGATAAAACCGACAGCACAGATATCCACAACTCTTGTTCCGCTTCGCATAAACAGAAGGCAGCTGATAGCAAACAGCATCTTGACCACGCCCTGAAAGGTCTTAAATCTCCATGAGCTTTGAATCTTTCTTGCCTCCTTCGCCCACATGAGATCCACAACACCCGAAAAAGCCATCGTACCTGCAAAATACATCAGAACATACAGCCTTGGCACCCACACAAGAGAGCCGGTGAATAACCCAAAATCAAAGAACAAAAGCCCACGGAACAGGATATTCCGTCCCCCTACCATGTGGCGTGCCATCCGAAAATAGAACCAGAGCATACGAAGCCCCATGATCTCCAATGTAAGAGAAAAGATACCGATAATGGCCATATATGCTTTTTCACCAAAGACCAGCATCGCTGCGCCTATGAAGATCATCGAAACGGCCAGCAATACATTTCTCAATTTCTGCCAGATCGTCATTGTATTTCTCCCCCTGCCTTTTCAAGTTTTCGGATCTTATCAGCCGCATGCAGAATGAATATATAATTTACAAGCGTTGTTGCCTCCATGATGAAAAAGGCAAAATCCACATTTCCACTTGCATCCTCCGATTTGATAACACTGAAGATATTCTCTATAATGAGAAAGCCGGTAAGCAGCGCACTGATGAACGTCAGCACAAGATAAAGCCTGTTGCCTTTTCTTGCTGTATACCGCCCGGTTCGATAAGCGTTTAATCCAATGTACAGGTGATAAAAAAAGACAACCGCACTGAACAGCAGGATCATCAGCAAAAAAAACACCCACAGCAAAACTGAAACGGTTTTCTCGTATTCAGTGCCTACCACCGCATCTCCGCTTTGCTCTATAATTGTCCCGATCATTTTTGCAATCGTATCCTCACCTAAGAAAAAACCGATAAAGATTTTGGTAATATCCCAAATGGACAAAACGATCACCATGCCGCCGCTGATCGTTAAAGCATCCCGGTAGCGGCGAAGCTGAATCTGTATCCCTTCATTTTTGGTTTTATATACAGCTGTTTCCATCTTTTCTCCTTCTGATCCAAATTCATTACTCCACGTTTAGTATGATCTGCCAATGAGGCATATAAATAGCATTCGACGCAGTATCCTCGCACCTCTTTCTCTATGCCATATTATATTTCAACGCGTGGACAAAAGCAATACAATTTGTATCTGCGCAGCGCGCGAAGCCATCCCATCCTCATTCATACGCTTCCCACCAGGCCTCATGATACTCCGCGATCTCCTCGAACCGGACCGTCTCGCCAATTTTGGGCGTTGCGATGGAAAGCTCCTGCTCCTTCGCCGCAGCGGTCACACGCAAAATAGAATCATCCCATGCGTGGTTGCAGATGCAGAAGGTCCCCCAGTGTACCGGGATCATCCACTGCGTCTGTGTGTCAAGTCCTGCCTGCACCGTCTGCTCCGGAAACATATGGACATTCGACCAGGCGGGATCGTACTGCCCGCATTCTGCAATCATGAGCTCCGGCGCTCCCAGCTTCTCCCGCACCTCCTGAAAGACCTGATTGTACCCTCCATCTCCGGTATAATATACCCTGTGAAACCCGTTGCTGAGGTAATATCCGCCCCACAGGGTGCTGTTTCCCTTCATGGGATTGCGCCCGGTAAAATGCTGGGACGGCGTCAGCGTGATCTCCATCCCTCCAAGCTCTGCGGTCTCCCACCAGTCCAGGGCACAGATCCTGTCCTCCCCGATCCCCCATCCGCGAAGAATGGCATCCACGCCTAAGGGCACCACGAACCGCTTCACCTTCGGGGCAAGGTCGCGGATCGACTGGTAATCCAGATGATCATAATGGTCATGGGACAGCAGCAGCACATCCAGTTCCGGCATCTCTTCCGCAGACATCGGAACCTCGGAGAACCTTTTCACCCCCGCAAAGGAGACCGGCGAGCTGTATTTGGACAGAACCGGATCTGCCAGAAGATTCACCTCGCCCATCTGCAGCACAAAGGCAGAATGCCCAAACCAGGTAAAGGTCAGCGCGTTCTCCTCCGGCTGGGACAAAAGCTCCGGCTTCTCAGCCTTGATCATAGTCTTCGGCGTCCTGCGGCTGCTTCTGTCATAGCCCTCTCCCGTCATCACCCCGATCTCATTCATATTGTGGAACCGGTCATCATAGTAGTTTGACGCCTGCTCCGCAAAAAGCTTCCGTTCTGCCTCATCCGGAAGCTTGCCTACGGTTGGAGATAATTCAAGAAATAATATAACAGCCACTATGATCAAAACCAGAATACAGACTATGATCAAAACAATCCTTCCAAATACCTTTAACACCATTTATCACTCTCCTGTTCTCATCTGCTTTCTCTTCCGGCAATCTTGCCAAAAGAGGATCCATCAAGAAATAAAAACCCCCTGTGTGCGATTTTCAGCAGAGAACTTGCGGGATGATCCGAATCCTCTCTCCTGATCACACAACACAGGGGATATGGCTCTTAATTCGTTTTTTCGGAGTATATTCCGCAGGAATGGTTCAGATCCTGTCTCACTCATCCCAGTTATGGTACACCGCCTGTACATCGTCATCCTCATCCAGAAGATCCAGGATCCTGTTCATCTTCTTGATATCCTCCTCAGATGTCAGCTCCACCCAGTTCTGGGGTACCATGGTCACCTCAGCGGAAGCCATCGGAACGTTCTCCGCTTCCAGCGCCTCGCGCACAGCCGAGAAATCATCCGGTGCGGTAAGGATCTCAAAGCTGTCCTCCTCCTCGGCAAAATCCTCCGCGCCTGCATCGAGTGCCATCATCATCAGGTCATCTGCCTCCAACTCGCACTCTTCCTTATCAATGATGATCTGTCCCTTCTGGTCGAACATAAAGGAGACGCAGCCTGTTGTTCCCACATTTCCCCCACCCTTGGTAAAGGCGTTTCTCACATTGGAGGCGGTCCTGTTCTTGTTATCTGTCAGCGCGTCCACAATGATCGCTGTCCCGTTCGGACCGTATCCCTCATAGGTAATGGACACATAATTGACCGCATTGGCATCTCCGGCCGCCTTCTTAATGCCCCTGTCAATGGTGTCGTTGGGCATATTGTTGGCCTTGGCCTTGGCGATCACGTCTCTCAGCTTGGAATTGTTGGCCGGATCCGGACCTCCCTCCTTCACAGCCACCGCGATCTCACGGCCGATAATGGTGAAGATCTTGCCCTTCGCCGCGTCATTTTTTTCCTTCTTGTGTTTAATGTTCGCAAATTTTGAATGTCCTGACATCTTGTAAAACTCCTATCTCTTCTATATTCTCTGTAACCCTGCCAGCCTTTCTGAAATAATCTTCTCCTGTGAGCCAATCGCCTCAGAATGCTGCAAGCCTTCTTGATCCTGCATGGCTCAGTACAATGTTTTGTCACAGTCTACGCAGCAAATACTCATACCTGCTGAATATCTGTCTGACATAAAACATTTACGGCTCGTATTGTATCTCATAGCTCCCATAGGGATCCTGCTTCCTGATCACCTTCTCCATATACGAGCCCTGATGCACATAAATCTTTGCATCCCGCAGGCCCTCCTCCGTTTCCATCAGGCCAACCCCGGCTTTCCTTATGCTGGACGGAAAATGGATCTCATCGATATACGAATCCATGAACGCCCTTCTGCCAATCTGTTCCACGCCCTCTTCTATTACGATCTTATCCGCGTAACAGAACGCGAACGCCTCCGCGTCAATTTTCTTGACCGTTCCCGGAACAATGATCTCCCGGATCTTATCCTTCGGATATTTTTCGTTTGTTTCAAACGCCCCAGACCGGATCCGCCTTACCTGGTCCGGAACCACCACTTTTTTGCGGTTACCCCTGTATTCCAGAAGGACGCCATCCCGGATATAAAACGAAGAGGGTTTCGTCACCGTCACCCGCACGCGCCTCGTCCTGCCGCCGCAGGTTACACGAATGACTGTCTTCCCCTTCCGGATCCCTGTGACCTTGCCCTTCCGGTTCACTTTCGCAATCCCCGGATCCTCTGACGCCCATGTGATCTCGCCCTCCGCATTCTTTACAGTGAGCTTCGAGCACTCGTCTACACCAAGCTCAAGCTTCTTCTGACTCAGCTTCCATGTTGCCCCGCCTGCCTGCGCCGGCAGGGAAATAAACAGCAGCCCGATCCACAGCGCCGCAACGGCTGCAGCCACCTTCTTCTTCATTGAAACCGACCGCCTTTCTAAAAGAATTGTCCATAATACCCTGTAAAGACAGCTCGTTCGTATCTGCTCAGCAGTTGCTGACCGGATACGCAGCAGATGAAGATTGTGTATCCTAATCCACCCTCTCTACGGCTGAATATACTGTTTTGGCACGGTCTGCACAGTGAATGCGCAGACCTGTCGAGTAGTTACCCTTTTTCAATTACGACAGCTTCTCCTTGCCGCCCATGTAAGGCCGCAGCACTTCAGGAATATTCACGCTGCCATCGGCATTTAAGTTATTCTCCAAAAACGCGATCAGCATTCTCGGCGGAGCCACAACCGTATTATTCAGCGTATGTGCAAAATACTTGCCCTTCTCCCCGTCCACGCGGATCTTCAGCCTTCTGGCCTGTGCGTCGCCAAGGTTAGAGCAGCTTCCCACCTCAAAATATTTCTTCTGTCTGGGCGACCACGCCTCCACGTCAATGGACTTCACCTTTAAGTCTGCCAGATCACCGGAACAGCACTCCAGCGTACGGACCGGAATATCAAGGCTTCTGAACAGGTCTACGGTATTCTGCCACAGCTTGTCAAACCACATAGCGCTCTCCTCAGGCCTGCATACCACGATCATCTCCTGTTTCTCAAACTGGTGGATCCGGTAAACGCCGCGCTCCTCAATTCCATGCGCACCCTTCTCCTTGCGGAAGCAGGGAGAATAGCTTGTCAGTGTCTTGGGAAGCTGATCCTCCTTGATGATCGTATCAATGAATTTGCCGATCATGGAATGCTCGCTGGTTCCGATCAGATACAGATCCTCGCCTTCAATCTTGTACATCATGGCATCCATCTCCGCAAAGCTCATCACACCCGTCACCACATTGGAACGGATCATAAATGGAGGCACGCAGTAGGTGAATCCACGGTCGATCATAAAATCCCTCGCATAGGA
>CAMHJT010000010.1 GCA_946185495.1 uncultured Clostridiaceae bacterium
TCACCGTTCCGCCCGGCTCGCTCGTTGCCGGCTGCTCCACTCCCGGATTCGCCGTTCCGCCCGGCTCGCTTGTTGCCGCCTGCTCCGTCGTCGTCTGCGTCTGGCTGCCTGTTCCGCCTTCCTGCTCTGTAGCTGATGTAAGCTCCGTAGCCGGCTCAGTTGTTGCTTCCTCTATCTGGCTCTCCGTATCCGCCTGCTCCTGTGTCGTCTGCTCCTGTGTTGTCTCTTCCTGTGTTGTCTCCCCGGCCACAGGCGGAGCGGTTTCCTCTACACTTCCGTCACTTCCAACCGTTCCCGCATAGGCTGTCTGTTTCGCCTTTGAACAATCCAGAACAATTGCCGGCCTTACCGCATTTGTACGGGAAGCTACCGTATATCCCTTGGAATATAGTCCTCCCTCCTCTGTCACAAACAACGCGCTAAGCTCTGTCTTACCCTGTGTCCTGGACCAGTAGGAAGCCTGCTGCTGCCCTGCTCCCATCGCCTGCGCAAATACCGTCCCCTGCGCCTTTCTGGACTCGTCATCCGAAAATCCAAATCCGCCCTTTTTCAGTTCTTCTTCTGAAAGGATAAACACATAATCACTCGTCTCATCCGCTGCCGAAGTCCCATATACCGATGAGGCAGGATTGCTCACGCTTTTTCTGACCATTTTCTTCTGGTCCTCCTCACTGAAAGCGGTATTGAAAAAACCTTTCCCCTCATAATCGGCCTCCGCCTCGTTTTCAGTCCCTTTATAACCATTCAGCCAACTTCTCAGTGTACTTGTACCCCATGACACCCGTCTAGCAGTCTGATGGTATTTCTGCACGTCAAGGGCGGAATCCGCAACCAGAAACAGCTCACTGTCATCCGATTGTAGTACACGCCATTTAATCGGCGCATAAGCAAAATAGTGATAGGAAGACCCCGCCCCCCAAACATACGCGCCTGCATTGCTTGTGGCGTCCTCACTCCGTATCCTGCGGTACCGGATTCCCTGCAGGGTGCATTCATCCTGTATCCACCCCTTCACAGTGTCAAGCTGCGTATAGAGCTTCTCATCCTGATCCTTTGTGATCTCCTTTTGCGGATAGCTGCCAAAATATACACAGTCCCACTTTACCACTTCACCCGTACGCGGATTTTCCGGCGTATATTCCTCTCCGGCGGCCACGCTCTGTCCGACCGCCGGAACACCGGCCAGCAATCCGGAAAGCAGCGCAGCAGCACAGATTCTGGTCATAAAATTATGTATTTTACGATTCATATTCTCTCACCCTCCCCTTATTTGCTGTAAGAACAATTCCCGACGCCATAGACTTTATTATTATTTTTCTTTGTCACATCAGATGTATCCAAATAAAAGCAATTATCGGTATACCCGCTCAATTCAATATTGATGGTCTGGCTGCCGTTCCCTCCATTATTGAATATCACCTTCGCGTAATCTCCGTTTTCATACCGATAGATATCTTTTCCACTGCTGCTCGTTCCGGCAACCTCAGTCAGCTTGACGCCCGGCCATTTCGCGTTGCAGTCTGACGAGCTGTTGTAGGCATACACATATACCTCGTCCCAGAGATCATTTTGAAAATACCAGATTCCACCCGTTTCTGTCTGAGATGAAGTGGAAGACGCTTTCTCCACACCGATCTTCAGCATAAATCCATAAAGCGTATCACAGGCATTCTTGAGCTGAAACTCCTGAATTCCCGGAATGGAATACCTAAGCCTTTTAACAGCCTGATACTGGTCAAATGAAGCAAACTCTCCATACTGGTCCAGCATTTTTTCCGCAACTGTATTTAGCTCGTCCATGCCCGCATTCTCAGCCACCAGCTCCTTGTCAGCCTTGTAGGTCTCATATTCCGGCTGGATCGTGTTCGAGCGCACCGGTGCAATCTCCTCCGAACCGCGAGAGCCCTCCATGATATAGCAATATTCCGGATAAATCGCCTCTCCCTTTAAATCCGCCCCGCAGAATACAACCTCGTTTTCATATACCTCAGTGAAATATCCCTGACTGTTAAGTCCTTTTCCATCGCTGCCCGATGATCCCTTCTGATGGTATAATTCCGGACTGTCATATTCCTGCCCGGAATCCACATTGTTGCCATAAGTGGTACCGGCAACCGAAGGGTTGTGTATCATATTGCAGGATGCGCCATTCCGGTTGGAATAATTCCTGTCCAGATAAAAATCCTGATGCGTATGTCCGTTCATCCAGATCAGATCCTTGTACTTCTCAAATATCTTCTTAAGCCCGGAAGCCTTCGACTCCACCACATGTCCGCCATACATCGTATTGTCCCAGTTATCCCCTGTGCTGAAGTTTTTGATCGTCGCGTGCTCGATCACATAGATATTGATACCTGTCCCGTAATAGGTATCCAGAAGATCCTGCAGCCATTCCATCTGTTTGTCGGTAAAGCGGAAGTCAGGGTCGGTCTTATTGCCGCTGCTGTCCTTCTGTGTCCACTCCTCCAGCGCCAGAAAAATAAACAAATCTCCTGTATTTTGCTCAATCACGTAATAATATGGCTTCTTAGCCTTATAGTTTGCCGCCGTGCTGTCCGTTCCCGTCACCCTCGCAAATGTCAGATTGCCATAATAGGTTCCCGTAGAATCCTTGCCTCCGCTTCTCATGTCATGATTGCCGTTGCTCTCCCATACATTGCCTGTATAAGGAGATTCCTTGAGAATCTTCGCGTAAGTCTCGTACTCTGATTTATAAATATCGCTCTTCGCGTTGGTGATCGAGTCTCCGGAAGAGATGATAAAATCCGAATTCATATTCGCGGCATACTTCAGCGCCTGCGCCCAGTTCTTCTCAGCATTTTTATAATATCCATTCTTGTCAATATGTATATCTGAATAAGAATTAAACGTATATAGCAGCTTGCCGCTTCCTGAATATAATTGCTTTTTCTCCGGAAGATCATACACTGCGGCTGCATTTGCCACAGTGGATTCAGAACCTTCCTTCACCGCAATCAGCTTTGTTGCCCCGGCCGGAATTGCGATATGATTCCCGAATGTGAACTGCGCAGTCTTGCCTGCCTCCACAGAAAAGCCCTTTCCTCCGAATGACTTCTCCTTCAGCCTGCAGTTCTTCTGTTCCTCCAGCTTGCTGTCGATCTCATAGTAGCCCTGCAGGGCGCCCTGGTCGTCTGACCAGAACAAATGATAAACCGCCTTTTCATCTGAGCTGATGGTCACCGTTCCCTCCGCGTATCCGGCTTTATCCTTTCCATCTCCCTTGAATTCATAGGAAATGGCCGCATCCGCAAGAACCTTTGCCGCCTTCCCCGGCATAGCAAAGCCAAATGCCAAAAACAGCATTCCTGCCAATAAACATACGCGCCTGTTTTTTTGTTTCATTCCACATCTTCCCCTTTCCTTTTCAATAGTTTCAAGCCATTCCAATGTACTGATAGCTCAACTATATCAAAAATCACCAGCAATTACAACAACAGATAAAACAAATAATGGTGTATTTCGCATTACCCGTACCTATCTTTTCTGCAGTATTATTTCCAAACTACCACTTGACAAAATATATATTCAAATCTACAATAAACACATGAGCAAACACATTTTATCCGCAAACCTGCAGATCATTCCAACCGATTTCCAGCTTTGCGTATTTTACTATTGTAAGGAGGAATCAGACATGAAAAAACCGGGCAGAATCCGTAAACCGATTTATAACCTGGCACTGGGTTCCCTGTTAGTAACCGGTATGTCCACTTCGCTGTCCCAGCCTGTGGAAGCAGCCAGGGCTGTTTCCCTAAGCAACAGCCGTATCACGCTTAAGGTCGGTGATACCAGGAAGATCAAGCTAAAGGGGCTTCCGGCCAAAAAGCTCTCCAAGCTCAAATGGAAAAGCACCAGAAAAAAATGCGCATCCGTTTCATCCAAGGGCGTTATCACTGCCAAGAAGGCTGGAACCTGTACCGTTTATGTGAAGTACAAGGGCAAAACCTACAAATGCAAGATAATTGTAAAGAAGGTACCTGCCGCAACGACAGAAGCGGTAACGGAATACTATCCCACAGATACTATAACCACGGAAATGCCGGTCATTTCGCCGGTCACAACGGAACAGCCGGTGTATCAGCAGCCCGCAACCGAACAGGCTGCCACTACTGAATATGATCCCGGCATCAATATACTCCCTACCGTTTACGGTCCGCCGGAGTATTTCAGCAGCGAGGAGAATAAAACTGAACAGGCAGCCACCGGGCAGAACAAAACCGAACAGCTCACCAGTGAGCAGGGCAACACCACGCAACCTGTTACCGAACAGAACAAAACCGAACAGCTTACCGCCGAGCAGTACAAAACCGAACAGCTCACCAGTGAGCAGTACAAAACCGAACAGCTCACCAGTGAGCAGGACAAAACCAAACAGCTCACCAGTGAGCAGGACAAAACCGAACAGCTCACCAGTGAGCAGGACAAGACCGAACAGGTTACCGAGCAGGCCACCACCGAGTTTGATCCGGAACATAACATGATGCCTACCGTTTACGGTCCGCCGGAGTATTTCAACACCGAACAGGCTACTTCAGAACAAGGCAGAACCGAGCAGGCCACCGGCGAGCAGGAAAAAACCGAACAGGCTACCACTGAACAGGCCACCACTGAGTTTGATCCGGAACATAACATGATGCCTACCGTTTACGGTCCGCCGGAATATTTCAACACCGAACAGGCTACTTCAGAACAAGGCAGAACCGAGCAGGCCACCGGCGAACAGAAAAAAACCGAACAGGCTACCACTGAACAGGCCACCACTGAGTTTGATCCGGAATATAACATAATGCCTGCTGTTTACGGTCCGCCGGAGTTTTTCAACACCGAGCAGGTCACCAGCGAACAGGAAAAAACCGAACAGGCCACCTTTGAACAGACCACTACCACCGAATATGATCCGTGGCAGAATATGGTCGCTCCTGTTTACGGTCCACCGGAGATGCCTACGGACCAACCGGGTCTGGATATAGAGCCGCCAAAAGAGGATCCCGCAGAGGAATCCACTACACAGGTGAATCCTTATGATCCCGCCCTGAACGAAAACCCAGATGTATACGGGCCTCCGATCTATGACTATGACCCTTCACAAAATGAAAACGTGACCGTATACGGTCCACCGGAGGGATTCTATGACGCGTGAAGAAGCAATCCGCCAGGCAAAGACGATCCAGCTTGACCAGCTGGCGGATTACCACAAAAACCTATACAAGCACCCGGAGCTTCGGCAATTATTTTTCGAGGTGACCCTTCGCTGCAATGAGCGCTGTTTCCACTGTGGAAGCCGCTGTGAAAGCGACTCGGAAAACGGCCTCCCTCTCTACAAATTTAAGGAGATCCTCGATGAGGTAAAGGAGAACTTCGACCTCTCCAACCTGCAGCTTTGCATCACCGGCGGCGAGCCGCTGCTCTATCCTGACTTTTTTGAGCTGATGAGCTACGCCCATGAGCTCGGCTACCAATGGGGCATGACTTCCAACGGCACCATGATCACAAAGGATGTTGCAAGGAAGCTTCGGGAATGCGGCATGGGCACCATCTCCATCAGCATAGACGGCCTGGAGGAAACCCATGACAGGCAGAGACGGTATCCGGGCGGGTACCGGAAGGCCATGGACGGCATCCAGAACCTCATCGACGAGGGCGGTTTTGATGCCATCATGGCGACCACCGTCTTTAACCATGGGAACATCAACGAGCTGGAGTCCCTTTATGAGATCTTTGATAAGATGGACATCGACATCTGGCGCATCGTCGGCCTGGAGCCGATCGGACGCGCATTGGATTACCCGGAGCTGATGCTTACGCCGGATGACCACCGGAAGATTTTCTCCTTCATCAAGGCACGGAGGGCGGAAGAGCTTCCTGTCAGCTACGGCTGCAGCCATTTTGTCGGCCTCGACTACGAGGCGGATGTGCGTGACTGGTATTTCCTTTGCAATGCCGGCGTATATGTGGCCAGCATCATGGCCAACGGCGATATCGGCGCCTGCCTCGACATCGAGCGCAATCCGCGGACCATTCAGGGCAATGTCTGGAAGGAACGCTTCACCGATGTCTGGAACAACCGGTTTGAGATCTTCCGCAGCCCGATCTCCCAGTTAAATAAGGACTGCCGGGAATGTGAATATGAGAAATGGTGCGCGGGAGGCGCACACCACAGCTGGGATTATCAGAATGACCGGCAGATGATATGCTTCCGGGATATCCTGTTTTGAATGCTTTGGAATTCAAAAGAGCTTCAGTACCTTTCAGGTACGAAGCTCTTTTTTTATCTATAGATACACTGATCACATCCATGCTTTAATAATCAGCATCTGCAAAACAGCAGATAAGCGCATGCAAACGCAAGGATGACCACCAGAAAGCTCCAGAAGCCCTCTAGAAAATAACCGGCAACCATCCCGATCCCAAACCAAAAAAAAGCAAAGCCCCATACCCGTTTCATACGCTCCCCCTTTGTCCTTCAGGTGCTATAAAACAGTATATGCAGGCTTTGCCGTTTTGTTCCGGTTTCTGTGTCATGAAACAGTGTTTTTACAGCGTATCTGCATTCATACCTTACGAAGCAGATACTTTACTGCTCCAGCATGTCATTGACAGCCGCTTCTACCTCTTCCGAAGTCTCCGTCTCATCCTTCTTCTTGAAACGATCCACCAGATCCGGTACCATATCCAGCACCTTCGTCACCGTATCCTGATTCTTGACATTCACAAGGCGGATCTGTCCGTTCTGGATCACAAGCACCGCGCTGGCGGTCATCTTGCCGCCCATTGCGCCTGCGCCATTATTCTTCTCAGCACCCGCGAATGCGCCCGCTCCCACTCCAAAGGTGACATCCACCAGCGGCAGGATGATCGTATCACCCACTGTCTTGGGATCTCCCACTACCGTTTTGGTTGTCAGGAATTTGTCCATTCCTTCAAACAGGGAACTAACTGTTGAACCGAAATTATTATTTGTCATCTTTCTATCCTCCTATGCCTCCATAATATTTTTTGCTTTCTTTGCTGTTTTTATAAGATTTTTATTGCAAATGATCCTGATTGCCAGAATGACAATGGAGATCACAAAAATCCTTCCTTTTCCCTTTCCCTCTGCCTCCAGGCATTTTTCTGTAAACTCCGGAATCACCGTAATCCGGTCTCCATAAACCGGGTACAGCATAGCCAGTATGCCAAAGACCTGTCCTGTCACTGACGGATCCTCCGCGCCAAAACGCAGCCTGCCCCGAAAGCGGTAGGGAAGAATGATCTTTAACAGCCTCCGGACATAAACCAGCACATCCTTCTTAGCCTTCCGGAACTGCCTGGTTCCCATCAGTTTCTCAAAGGAATCCTTTTTCTTTTTGAGCTGCTTTGCCTTGTCTGTGAGTTTACCAAGCTTTGCGCGAAATCCCGACGTCTCCTCAGAAGCTTTCTCCTCCGCGCTACCATCCTGTGCCGGATCCTGTCCTGCTTCGACACTATTTTCAGGCTCTGCCTGGCCTTCTTTCGGCGCCGGCTCCAGCACAGGGATCACGCCGGCACTCTGATCTGCTTCCTGCCGGATCTCTTCACCGTTCTCCTCAAGCAGCTCCCGGAGAATCTCCTCGCTCTCATCCACTTCCGCCTCCCGTGGTCCGTCCCTGCCAGATTCCGTCTCTAAGTGATCTCCGCTTTCACCGCCTGCTTCCTCCTGCTGCCGCTCATGCGTCGTTTTCTCTTCTCCGTCTCCCTGTCCTGCTGTGGACTGTGCTTCATCCACCGTGCCGCCGGACGGTTCAAACTCCTCCTCCCAGTCCTCCTCCGGCTCCTCGCCGGCCCCGGAGAAAAGTTTCCGTCCGATCCAGGAGAGCTTTTGATCCGTATTGGTCATGACAACGCCGCCAAAAAGTTTTACCACATATTGCGGACGGTTATCCACAAGCTTTACCACAGCCTTCATCAACACCGGAACCCACCGCACCTCAAAGGTGCCGTCAGCCTTGTCCAGATAGGAACCCTCAAATCTGTAGCAGACCGGAACAAACAAAACCACCGCGACCAGCAGAAGAAGAACGCCGAGAACGACCAGCAGGGCAATCCCTATTCCCTTGACTATTCCTAATATCATGCCTACTTCTCCCCTATCAACGAATGTCCGTATCCGGCCCGCTTTCTGAAACCGGATCTAAAGCCTGAGCGATTCCACCCGCCGGCACAGCTTCCCTCACATGAAAATAGTCCGAAACCGGAATCCCTCCGTCATGTACACCCACATCCTCGATGATGTCCACAACCAGGTCATACGCAGCCTCCCGGCTGTCCGCTACCCCGACCACCATGACCTCCCGGTTCATGTTCTGATAATGGGGTTCCAGAAGCTCCGGATACCAGTAGATCTCCAGAAGTCCCTGTGCACCAAGAGGAAGCGTCACCAGGAACAGGTTTAGCTTCGGAGAACGCTTCCGGACCTTTCTCTTCACCCTGGCGAGCCTCCTGCGGGACCACTGTTCATGATAGAGTTTTTTATGAAACCGGATCTCCATGCTTCCACCTTTCCTCCCTGTCCTGCTCTTCCATCCAATGAATCAACTTATCCTACTCTTCTTCCATCATCTGCCGCAGCAGCTTTTCACAAGCCGTCAGCTCGCTGTCGTTTCCACATTGGTTAAGACTGTAGGAAATGTAATCCTGAATCTCCTGCTGGGAGTTAAACAGCACAGGCATGCTGGAAAACATTGCCGCCATTACAGCGCGGTTTACTTCTTTGGGGTGGTTTTCAAAAAAGCTGCCGGTAAGCTCCTTTAATTCATCCCTCTTTTTCAGAATATAGACCTGGTCAGCCTTCTCCTCCTCTTCCTGTTCCTTCTCGATATCGATAAACAGGCTGTTGGAGAGCAACCTTGAAATACGGGAAAGCTTCCCGGCCTGCTCTGTAAGCCCCATCTCCGTCAGCCTGTCCGCATACTCCGTCCGCACATCCTGAAGATGACCCTCAAACTGAAGCAGATCCTCCCCCAATTGCTCCTGAATACCCTCGATCTGTTCAAAGCCTTCATTGACATGCTCCGGAATCTCTCCCTCAGACAGGTACGCGGCATGCAGCCCCTTCAGCATGGAGAGGCACGTTGCCGTTCCCTCGGCCTGGCTGTCCTGATGAGGAAGCGCAAGCAGCGCCGCATACAGGTCGTTGATCATTCCCATCACCAGAAGATAATCACTGACAAGATCTGTCAATTGGTCTGTGGTAGCCGCCAAAAGCTCCGAAAGCTCCCGGTACTCCTGTTCCGAAAGCGCCTTATAATCCGTCTCCTCGAACCGGCGGATAACCTGACGGATTTCCGGACAGGCATCCTCATAATTTTCCGGCAATTCCAGCAGTGCAGTGGATTTGAGCATGGATACAAAATCATCCACTGCGGACCGGTCAGAACCGTTGTAGATCATCAGCGTGCTGGTCAGGTAATCATAGAAACGGTTTTTTGTCATCCGCACAGGAAGCTGCCCTGTCACCATCTGAATCTTGCTGTTGATGACCATTTTATCATTTTCCCTGAACAGATAGCGGAATACCCTTGCCGCGAGCTCATCCGCGTCAACCGGAGCCGTCTCCCCTTTAATTCCGTATTCCACCCGGTTTTGCACATACTCATAGATCTGAAGGGCGTCGGTATACGCAGTGATCGCCGTCATACGGGCAGTCACCTGTTCCCGCAAAAGCTTAAGCTTCCCTGTCACCTCCTCCACCTTCGCGGCGCCTTCCTCCATCAGCAGTGTCTCAAAGATCATCGTATGCAGCCCGGACATCACCTCCGGCAGATACGGATCCCTCCTCACCGCACCGGACTCATCCTGTACCTCCTTCATGGTGTAATAATTAAGGACAAGATGGATCAGGCTGTACTCAAACGCCGTATCCATATAAGCCCGGACATAGGCCGGAAGCGTGGTTTGCAGATTCTTATGGCGCTCAATATCCCTGAGCAGCTTTTTATCATTTTGCTTCATCTTTTCCTCCTGTATTCAGCTGTCCGCCTTACTTTTTATGTTCATGCGTAAACAGATGATTCTGGCAGTATTCGTAATTCCCCTTGCAGCGGGAGCAGTACCGGAATTCCAGGTCAGGATTGTCCTCCTCCGTCTGCCCGCAGATTGCGCATTTATGCCGGGTGAGCATCTGCGTCTGACGCACCTGCTGTCTGTAGCTCCTGCCCCTCTTCGCATGTTTGCGGGTTGCCCTTCCCTTGCCCTTGGACAGCACATAGAAAAGCACAAAATTAAACACTGACATAAACACCGTCACCATGCCCGCATAGTAATGCAGGATGCCAAATTGCAGGATCGAATATAACAGATACGCGATATCCAGATATCCCAGCCATTTCACCTTTACCGGAATGATAAAGTATAAGAGCACCTGCTCATCCGGAAACAGAAACGCGTAAGCGAGAAAAAGGCTCATGCACAGGTAATAGGTGGTTGCCCCGTACATCCCGTAATCATAAAATACCTCCATCACATCAGCCTGTCCTGCCAGCTTCATCACCAGATAAGCAAGCATTGTGCCAAGATCCGTAAACAGAATGCCTGACAGGATATACAGTGTATACCTGAAATCCCCCCATACATGCTCCAACGTCCTCCCAATGGAAAAATAAAACATCAGTGTTATAATCAGCAGAATGCTGACGCCACCGGGCGGCAGGATGACCCAGGTGATCAGCCTGTACACCTGTCCCCTCATGACCTTGCCCGGATTCAAGCTGATCAGTGTCAGCGCTTCCGGCGCCATGATCTCTATCACATACCCCAGAATAAACCCCGCGATCAAAATCAGCGTGAGATTGGGAATATAATACTTTCCGTATTTTCGTTCCAGCTTTGATATAAAGTCCATCTTCCTACCTCTTCCATAAAAATCATGCCGGGGAACGGAAGCTGCCCCGTCCCCCGCATCGGATATTCCT
Source organism: uncultured Clostridiaceae bacterium (assembly GCA_946185495.1). GTDB lineage: Bacteria > Bacillota > Clostridia > Lachnospirales > Lachnospiraceae > CAG-590. The sequence goes on from CAMHJT010000010.1 coordinate 10,950, forward strand.
GCCAGTATGGCGTCCCTGGCATCCTTAACTGGTTAGGATGGCATCCCGCTTTCCACCGGTACTGACGACATCTGTGAACAGCTTTCCATCTGGCCTTTCGGCATCTGCATGCAACTTCCCATCTTGCCGTGCGGCATCCGAAGGATCAGGCCTTCCGGAAGCTCAGTCTCCAGCAGAGTTGGATTCCATTTCGCGAGCGTGGAGAAATCTGTGCCAAATGCTTTTAACACCCTTCCGATATCATCCCCTTCGTTGACCACATAGGTTTTATCCGGCCTGGCAGTCATAGTTGGAATACAGATCTCATCTCCTATCTGAAGATTATAGACATTTACATAGGGATTTAACCGCATGATATCAAAAAGTCTCACATCATATTTTTTTGCAAGCTTGTAAAGGGTGTCCCCTTTCTCAATCACATGGATATATCCCCTGCATTGCACGCTTCCATCCTTCACAGCATGTTTTTCCTGAATGCTTTCACTTTGCATATCCATAGCTTCATTCCCGGTAATCTTGTTCATACCATACTATGCCCTGCCGTCACAAAAGGTTCCGCATTCCCTGTTCGCCACGCCGTTCTATTCCTGTGCTCCGGCGTCTTCCCCGGCCTCCTGCGCGCCGTCTCCTGCTCCGGCGTCTTCCCCGGCCTCCTGTGCGCCGTCTCCTGCTCCGGCGTCTTCCCCGGCCTCCTGTGTGCCGTCTCCTGCTCCGGTGTCTTTCCCGGCTTCCTGCGCACCGGCTGCATTCCCATTACCGCTTTTTGTCTCTGAAACCTCCCTGACTTCAGGTATAAAGCCGATCTCCATGGTATCCCCGTGGAACCCGTCTTCATAGTACTCCTGATAACAGAGCTTATAGGAATCCTTCTTATCTACATTAAAAAGAATGGTTCCCGTCACACTCTCCCCCTGTTTGAGCGTGAATACATTTTCCATATAATAATCCAGAAGAAGCTCGGAACGTCCATATCCTGTCACCGGCTCCTCCGACCCATTGCCATCATAATCCAGATAAAAATCTGTTATGCTCATAGGAAGATCCTTCTCATAGGTATTCGTGATCGTCAGCTCCACAGTCAGATAGGTTTTCCCTGAATCTGCCTTATACAGGCCGTCTTGAAATGAGAACAGCTCATTCTGCTCTGCCTTATTCACTGTAACATCAAAAAACGCAGTTTTTACTGCTTCCTGCACGCTTCCCTCAATCTTTCCACCATAGCTCCGTCCATCATCTGACTTTTTTGAGCCGTTCTGATTGCCGCAGCCCGCCAGAAAAACTGTACAGGCCAACGCGCCTGCCAGCAGCCTGCGCTGAATTCGTCTGTTTCGAATTATATCCATATCCTTTTCTTACTCCTCCATCAAAACGGTTTTGGTCCGCGTTTTATGATTGGCTTGCAAATAGCAATCAACCGTTTTCACCACAAATACCATTTTCGCCATCTTTTACGTCCATTATGAGTTCTCGTCCGGCTCATCCGCCAGATACTGGATCATGCCCGGACCAAGCTGGTCGGTAGGCCTGGCGATAAATCCATGTTTTTCATAAAATGGTTCCCGTCCCTTCGCGCACATCAGACAGAACATCATTACAGAACCAGGCGAGCGCAGGCTCTCCACATATTCCTTCAAGTGGGAAAGTACCAGGGAACCCACTCCCTTCTTCTGATAATCCGGAATGACGATCAGATCCTGCACATAGCAGATGACCGCGCCGTCTCCCACGATCCTTCCCATACCCACCAACTCTCCGCCATCATACGCCCCTCCGACATACAGGCTGCGGGCAAGCGCTTTTTCCGCCTGTTCCTCCAGAATCGGCCTCCAGCCAACCTTACCGCGGATCTTAAGATACTCGGAAACCGTTATATCATTTTCTCTATATGTAATCATCCTGCAACCTGACCGGCACAGCCCTGTCCCGAAGATACCTCTTCAGATCCCTGATCTCCAGCTCCTTATAATGAAATAAGGAAGCTGCCAGAGCCGCGTCAGCCTTTCCCTCCGTCAAAGCATCATAAAAGTGTTCCATCGTTCCGGCTCCGCCCGATGCGATCACCGGAATGGATGCCTGCTCGCTGATCCTGCGCGTCAGCTCCAGATCATATCCGGCCTTGGTTCCGTCACAGTCCATGCTGGTAAGCAGGATCTCACCCGCGCCAAGCTCCTCCGCGCGTCTGGCCCATTCCAGCGCATCAAGCCCGGTATCAATCCGTCCTCCGTTCTGAAAGACATTCCAGCCTGTACCGTCTTCCCTCCTTCTCGCGTCAATCGCGACCACAACGCACTGGCTTCCAAATTTCTCGGCAGCCTCGCGGATCAGCTCCGGATTACGGATTGCCGCGGAATTCACTGAAATCTTGTCTGCGCCCTCTCTGAGGATCATCTTAAAATCCTCCACTGTGCGGATTCCTCCGCCAACCGTAAATGGAATAAATACCGTTTCCGCAACCCTGCGGACCATATCCAGCACGATATTTCTCGCGTCTGAGGATGCTGTGATATCGAGAAATACAAGCTCATCAGCTCCCGCCTCGTCATAGGCTTTCGCGATCTCGACCGGATCTCCCGCATCCCTCAGGTTTACAAAATTAACCCCTTTTACCACGCGTCCCCCTGTCACATCCAGACAGGGAATAATCCTTTTTGTATGCATGTCTTCACTCCTCTAAAAAGCCAGATTTATCCGGTAACACCCGGTCTATTTCCTGCACGTCTCCGTACATAAAAAATTCTGGAGAATCTTAAGTCCGACCCTCCCGCTTTTCTCCGGGTGGAACTGGCACGCGAAAACATTTCCCCGTTCCACGCTCGCATGGATCTGAACAGCGTATTCCGTCGTCGCCGCTACCTCTTCCTCCCGCTCTGCCTTCAGATAGTAGGAATGCACAAAATAGACATACGGCTGCTGCGGAAGGCCCTGAAACAGCCTCGCACCATCGCGCACCTTCAGGGAATTCCATCCCATATGCGGAATCTTCAATCCCTCCCTGTCAGGGATACGGCAGATCCTGCCCTTCAGTACGCCCAGTCCCGCAACGCCCGGCGATTCCTCGCTGCTCTCATACAGAAGCTGCAGCCCTAGGCAGATTCCCAGAAACGGGATATCCGCCTCGATCACATCCATAATCACCTGCTCCAGGCCATATTCCCTAAGCTTGCCCATCGCGTCCCCGAAGCTTCCCACGCCGGGCAGGATCACCCTGTCACTGGCCAGGATCTCATCCCGGTCCCGTGTGACCACTGCCTGTTCCCCAAGATACGCGATGGCTTTCTCCACGCTCTTCATATTGCCGGCATCATAATCAAGTATTGCTATCATCTCTATCCTTCCTTGTTCGATCCATATCGACAGTCCTGCTTCAGCAGCGCCGTCATTCCTCCTGCCCCTCATCCGTCTTCGCCTGGGCAATATACCGGTTCACCATCTCCACATATTCGAGATTTTCCAGCCGGTTCATCTCCAGCGCTTCCTCCACGCTGATCCCATATCGTTCCTGCAGCGCAAGCTTCACCTGCTCAAAGGAATAATCCAGGTCACTCGTGATCCCCAGTTCTTCCGCTTCCGCATAATGCTCATAGTATTTATCCACGCCGCGCAGAAGGGAATCCAGGGCTTTCTCTTCCCTGTTCAGTTCCAGATTGTTCTGATAAGCTTCATACAGGCGTTCCACATACATCACGGTATAAATCCTGTCCTTCAGCTCTTCATCCTTTTCCTTTACCTCCACGCCGACAATCTCATCATACGCGTTGCGGTATCTCTGGTTGGCAAAATATTTTGTCGCCTTCTCTATGGCCTGCACATAATTAAAATTATTACTTGCCAGGTAGAACAGCGCTGTTCCCCCAAGAAACAGTGAGAAAATAAACGCGACCACAGGTTTGTTCAGCTCCTTCTCCGGCTCCGCATTCGCTTTCTCCTCAGCCTTCCTTTTCGCCTTCTTCTCTGCCTTGATCCGTTTTTTCGCCTCAGCGGCTTCCTTCTTCGCTCCCTTGATCGCATCCTTCTGCTGCTTGGCAGCCTCAGCTTTTTCCGCCTTCTCTGCCTTTGCAGCTTCCTTCTTCGCTTTCTTCGCCGCCTTTTTGGCCTCTGCCGCCGCAAGCTCCTCCTCGCTGACGATATCATCCTCATCCGGTTCTCCGAACAGGATCTCCATAAAGGATCTTTTCTTTTTCTTTCCCGACGGCTCATCCAGGGATCCCAGCGGCGTCATCTCTTCAAGGGCATCCTCTCCCTGCATCGCCATGCCACTCTCGACCCCGGGCGGCGCTGCAGCCGATCCCTCAGCTCCACCGCCAGCCTCATCCATATCCAGCATGGCAAACATATCCTCCAGGTCATCCATCCCGTCGCCGGACAAACCGTCAGATTGGGAAGAACCAGAATCGTCCTCCTGTATCTGTCCAAAATCCGCGAATCCGTCGAGCTCCTGCAGCCCACCGTTTTCCGCTTCCTGCTCCAGCGGATCAAAGCGGTCAGGCTCATCCTGCTTCTCCTTCTCCGAAGCCTTCTGAAGCTCCACCACAGGCTGCGTCCCTGCTTCTGCCCTGTCCGCCTCATCCAGCAGGCCATCCAGAAAGGAATCCGCGTCAAAATCAGATGCGTCAAGACTGCCCTCCTCTGTTGGCTCCTGCTGTTCCGGTTCAGGACGCTCCCAGCCCTTGTCCGGCTCTGTCGGCTGCGGATCTGTCACCGGCTGGTTCTGTTCCTTCTCCGGCTGCGCCATCTGCGGCATAGAACCCGGGCCGTCCTCTCCCGGCTCCTCATCATATAAGCGATCGATGTTCAGGTCCTTCTCGAAATCCATCAGCAGGTCATCCAGGTTGGCATCCCCCAGATCGTCCAGCTTTGTCATATCCAGATCATCAAAATCAATATCAGAAAAATCCAAATCGCCCATATCCAGATCCGCAATCTGGTCCAGATGATCGAGCTCCTCGATCTGATCCTCCGAAAAATCAAGCTCAGCCTCATCCTCCAGAGAACCGGCATCCATCTCCAGATCCAGATTGAACGCGTCTGCCCTCGACTGGGCTACGGATTTCCTGCGTTTCTGTTTCTCACCCATGATCTGATGATCCAGTTCATCTTCAATTTTATGGTCGATCTCCTTGTCCAGCGAGATCTCATTCAACAGACTGTCAAGATAACTTTCATCCATCCTAGCACCTCGTAAGCTACTTACATCAAATAATTGCAAACAAAGCTATTGTACCATACCTTTCGAATTTTAACAAGAAGATATAAAAGGGACTTGCTTTTTGCTGATTTTTATTATATAGTAGTGTTTAATAAATCAAAAGGAGGATTTTAACAGTGAAGTCTACTTTATATGTTGAATATCAGGAAAAGCAACTCGACGAGAAGGATATTATCGCCAAGGCGAAGAAGCTGTGGACCGACAGCGGCAAAAAGGCTGCTGATCTTGTTTCCCTTCAGGTATATATCAAGCCGGAAGAGAATATGGTATACTGTGTATATAATGATGACATCAAGGATGAGTTTGCATTGGATTGATCCATATGATCTGCAATCATTATTATACAAAAAAGGACTGCTTTTCGCAGTCCTTTTTGCATTATGTATGAAATCCGGATGATAAACTGATCCGCCTGTCAACTGATATATCTTATCGGTATTCACACGCCGTTTTCCTGTATAAGCTTATCAATGCAGGACACCAGCTTGAAGATCTCAGGCTTGGAAACCTGGGCGTCAGCTCCTAACCGCTCACCCTTCCTCCTCATATCCTCATTGATCAGCGATGAAAATACAATAATCGGCAGATGCTTCAGCGCCTCGTCAGACCGAATCAGACGAACAAGCCTGTGTCCATCCATCTGCGGCATCTCAATATCCGTGATCACGCACTTTACGCCGTAATCCACACCGTTATTCTTCTTCAGCTCCTGCAGCTTATCCCATGCCTCCTGTCCGTTCGCGTATACCTTCAGATTCGTATAACCCGCCTTCGTGAGCGCATCGCTTACCAGCTTCTGCAGCATCGGCGAATCCTCAGCGATGATGATCGGAACCTCATTCCTCTCACGTTCACCAAGCTCCTTCAGTTCCGACATACGAAGGCTTGTATCCGGACAGATTTCCTCCACGATCCGCTCAAAATCAAGCACGATGATCAGAGAATCGGTCTTCTTGATGATACCGGTCGCCACGCCTGCTCCGGGGGCATTCACAGTTGCATCCGGCTTCACGATATCCGACCATGAAACCCTGTGGATTCCAAGCACCTGCTCCACATCAAACGCAATATTCAGGTTATTAAAATTCGTCACAATGAGCATGTTGTTCCTGACATCCGCTTTCGAGGTAAACCCAAGCGCCTTCACAAGATTGATCACCGTAATGATCGTCTCCCTCGGCATAAAAATGCCTTCAATACATTGATGTGAATTAGGAATGGGAGTAATCGTAGTCATGGGCAGGATCTCGCGAACCTTGGCAACGTTGATGCCATAATGGTTGTCCGCAATCGTAAATTCCAGCACCTCCAGCTCATTCGTACCGCTCTCCAATAAAATATTTGTATCCATATAACAATAACCCCCTTATATAATATTGATCAAATAACTCTCATCGTTATACTGCACCCGAAGCGCCATATTGCCGGATGCCTCCTCACCCACCTGAAAGACCAGGACTGCCTCCTCCGATGCCCCGCCCTCCAGGGTTGTATCCAGAGTTCCCAGGTCATCCGGAAGGATCGTCAGCATTGACGAAGCCATGCCTCCGTCATAGGACAGGCTGTAGCGTACATCCTGATTCATCAGAGAAACAGAAACTGTATCCTTCCCTGTATTTTTTATCCGGAAACGAAGCACCAAAAGCTTCCTGCCTTCATCCGCCTCCACAACAGCCATGCTCTGCTCCGGATACCTGTCAGCCAGCAGATAATCCTTCACCGTAATTGAAACTCCATCAAGTCCCAGCGCGCCGGCAAGATCCCCATCTCCAGCCGCCTCATGATCTGTAACCTTCTCCGCCCGGTCTTCCTTTCCGCCCTTTTTCTTTGCCTCAGTCGTCAGCTTTTCCGTGGCAGGCTGCGGGGAATCCTCTTTCTCTGACGCCTCCTTCTCCGCCTGCTCAGCCGCCTGCTTGTCGCCATCTATAATGCGGTCTGTATAATTCTGGTCATATTTTAACAGCAGATCCGCGGCATATTCCGCAATCAGCGCAGACTCCTCTTCTGTCAGATCCATCACCTCACCGCATCCTGTCACGCCGGCTGCGCATAGACATAGCAATGCAATGGTCAAAAATCTCTTCGACATACGCACTCCTCAATTCCAAATCAAATATGCTGTTTCTATTCTACCATGAAATCCGTGATTCTTCAACAGTTTTCGTATCTGTTCAGCAGGTGCAAAAACAGACCCGCAGCGGGTGAAGCGTAACTATCTCAGCTCACCCGCTGCACGGCTTAATATACTGGTCCGGCACGGTCTGCTAAACATGCTCACCTGCTTAAACAGTTACTAATATTCATCACTGTTATTATGGTTTGCCAGTTCCAGCTCGAAATAGAATGCCACGCCGTTTTCACGATTTTCCGCTCCATATTTCTGGCCATGCAGCTTCATGGTCGCGGCCACAATGGACAGGCCGATCCCGCTTCCCCCATACTCCCTGGTTCTGGCCTTGTCGACCTTATAGAATTTAATCCAGATTTTAGAAAGCTCATCCTCCGGAATCGGATTGCCCTCGTTAAATACATAGATCCGCAGCAGTTTTCCCATCTCCTGCATGGAAATGACAACATTTCCCCCTTCCGGCGCATAATGAATGGCGTTTGTCAGATAGTTGGTATAGACCTCCTCCAGCATAAACTCATCACCCCATACATACACAGGCTCCTTATAATTAAAATGCAGCCGGATATGATTCTGCTGGAGCAGAATATCGGATGACGCGTTGATATTGCGCATCAGCTCCACGATATCAAAGCGCTCAAAGTTCAGCCTGTTGGTTCCAAACTCCAGTTCATTGAGCGCAAGCAGCTTCTTTACCATCGTGTTCATGCGGTCCGCCTCATCCATGATCACCTCACAGTAGAAATCCTTGCTCTCCGGATCCTCCGAGACATTTTCCTTAAGGCCCTCCGCATACCCTTGAATCAGGGCAATCGGCGTCTTTAGCTCATGGGACACATGGGAGAGGAATTCCTTCCTCATCTCGTCAATCTGTGTCTTCTCCTCAATATCCTTTTTAAGCTCCGCGTTGGCCGCCTTCAGCTCTGAGATCGTGGTCTCCAGCTCCTCTGACATGGAATTGATGCTGCTGCCCAACTCACCGATCTCATCTCTTCTCCTGACCGACACCTTGGCGTCAAAATCAAGCTGCGACATCCGCCTCGCAACCACCGCCATCTCCCGGATCGGCTTCACATATGTGCTGCTGGCAAAAAACATGGCTACACACCCGATGAGAATCGCCAGCGCTCCCACATAGGAATACAGCATAATGGTGGCGTTGATGCTCTCATTGAATCTGGACACTGAAGACCGCAGCGTGATCAGGCTTCCGTCATCCAGCATGCCCACAAGGTCATAAAAGCTGGAATCCATCTGTACATCATAATTCTGCCTAAAATAGTAAAACCCTTTCCCGTCCCCGTCCGTGGTTGTACGCCTGCCATCCTCTGATTTCCCGTCCAGCAGGCTGGCAATGGCCTGCATGCTCTCCCACATTTTCGTCTGTTCATTGGTGGTGCTGTAAACCATATTCCCGGTTGTATAGACAAATATATTGATCTCGCTCTTGGCCGCAAGACCGGACAGCTGCATCATGACGCAGAGAAAATGGAATTAATGGACGTATACATATTCTCCATCCGCCGCTCCAGCCTGCCCCGGAAATATTTCTTTACGCTTAAACGGGTAATGGCCAGAGACCCGAAAACTGTCAGCGTCATCAGAATCATCAGCATCATCGTCATCTTCAATTGTAATGAGCGTTTGAATCGTCGAGCCATGCTATTCCTCTTCTATATTAAACTTATATCCCATGCCCCATATGGTCTTAATATAGTTGCCGCAATCTCCCAGCTTGCTCCTCAGCTTCTTCACATGGGTATCGATCGTCCTTGCATCCCCGAAATAATCATAATTCCATACATTGTTGAGAATCTTCTCCCTGGACAGCGCCACGCCCTGATTCACAACAAAATAATTCAACAGCTCAAATTCCTTAAAGCTCAGCTCCACATTCTTCCCCTTCACCTTCACGGTATGGGCAGAGATATCCAGCTCGATCTCGCCGGCCCTAAGAACCTCCTCCTGCAACGCCCCTGAGGTTCTTCGAAGGATCGCCTCTACCCTTGCCACCAGGATCTTGGGACTGAAGGGCTTGGAAATATACTCATCCACGCCAAGCTCAAACCCGAGCAGCTCATCCCGTTCATCCGATTTTGCCGTCAGCATGATGATCGGCACCTGTGAAAACTGGCGGATCTCCTTACAAGCCTGCCACCCGTCCATCTTCGGCATCATGATATCCAGAATAATCAGCGCAATATCCTTGTGCTCGAGAAATGTATCCACAGCTTCCTCGCCATTCGAGGCTTCCAGAACAGTATAATCCTTCTTGATCAAAAAATCCTTTACCAGCTTTCTCATGCGGCTTTCATCGTCTACAACCAATATCTTAATCTGACTCATCCTTCGACCTCCTGTATCGCCTGACTCTGCTCATAAATTAATAAAGAGACAGTCACCTGCCTCTTATTATATCCGCAAATTATGATGGAACTGTGACCTAATGGAGATTTAATTGGTCCTCCTTTTCCTTCACGGCCTTCTCCCTCTGCTCCAGCTCCTCCTGCCAGGCCGCGTATTTGTTCAGCACCTTATTCTCTGTATTGATATATCCCACATTCGGATTCACCGCCGCGAGCACAAACATGGCAAGCACCATAAAGGCCAGTGCCGCGACCACGATGGACATTCGCTTTTTCGTGAGCATCATCTCCTCAAGCTTTGTCTCCATTGCGCCCCTGTTCAGTTCATTTACCCTGTCGTAATCCATCCTTCTCGGCAGCAGGATCGTCAAAAGCTGCTCCTCCTCGTACCCGAATTCATCGATTAACCTGCGCCGCATCTCATGCAGAAAGCTGTATCCTACCATAGTCTGAAACATCTTCCTCTCTATCATCTTCGTATACAGCTCGTATAGCGCCCTGCCATCTCCCTGCGGCAGCTTCTGCCGGATCACCTCTATGCTGGCTTTCTCCTTCTGCGCGATCTGCGCCTCCTTTTCGCTCGGAAACACAAACCCATCTACCATCAATGCTTTCGTATTCATCTGCCCATACCTCGTCCCATACTCCTGCAATGTCTGTCTTCCTGCACGTCACTCTATCGTAAACTCCCGTTCATCCAGCTGAACCTCCATGTCATATCGATCAATTCCATGAATCTCAATAAACGAGCCAGATTCCACCTTTCCCAGAAACTCATGCACCGCATCCGCATCCCCCTGAAGCTCCAGCTCAACTCTTCCATCCCACAGGTTTTTCACATAGCCTGTGACGCCGAGCGCCTGCGCCGTATAATAAGAGCGGTACCGGAATCCGACGCCCTGAACCCTGCCGCTGATATAATAATGCTCTCTGATCATCATATTCCAACACAATCTTCCAATTCTATACTATCCATCAACAAGCAACTCTTTCTTCTGTATTCTCCCAGCAACTATACTTTCCCAGTGTATCACAAAGCCTGCGGTTTTTCAAGCAGAATACGCTCACTATCATGCCTGAAGCAAACGTCATTTCTGAATAATAAACCATTAACAAGCAATGCAGCTTTGGATATACTTTCAACTGCAGGAGCATGGATAATAAATTGAGGGATTCTGAAAATGAAAAAAAGATTTATATTAGGTATGGCAGCGATTTTGATAACGGGCTGGTTGATTTGGGACAATTGCCGAATCTGTGTGACGCATTATTCTGTACAAAATCACACATTACCAAACTCATTTGATGGATTTACAATTGTATAGGTTTCCGATTTGCATAATGCAGAATTTGGCAAAAATCAAAACCGCTTAATAGCGAAAACACAAGATGAAAAACCAGATATGATTGCAATCACTGGCGATTTAATTGATAGGAATCATACAAATATTGATGCAGCCATACAGTTTGTGAAGGAAGCTAAAAGTATTGCGCCAATTTATTACGTGATGTGTATTAAGCGGCCATGCGCATGGCGGACAAATCCGAATACCATTGATCGGAGGAGTATATGCACCTGATCAAGGATTATTATCAAAGTATACGGCGGGAATATTTCAAATGAAGAATACACAGATGATCGTCAGCCGGGGTCTTGGTGAAAGTGTCATTCCCATTCGTGTAAATAACTGTCCGGAATTGGTCGTTGTGAAGTGTCATGCCGGTAAAAACAAGGTGCGAAAATGAATGAAGCTGTATCAACAATTTCTGTATTACCATTTCCGCACCTTTTTGACACTTTTAAAAGTATTCCTGAATCACTTCCAGCAGCCCGTCCTCGTCATTGGTTCTGTCCGTAACCACGTCAGCCGCCTCCCTGACCTCCTTCTGGGCGTTTGCCATCGCCACGCCCACGCCCGCATAGCGGATCATGGAGATATCATTATAGCCATCCCCGCAGGCAATGGCCTGTTTCCTGTCCACGCCGAGCAGCGCAAACAGATGCTCCAGAGAAGCCGCCTTGTCAACGCCAGGCGGCATCGCCTCAATAAAATAAGGCTCCGACCGGTAGATGCTGAGAAGGTCCCCATAGCTTTGCTGCAGCTCTGCCTCCAGGGCCGGAGCGATATCCACCGGAGCTGTCATCAGGCATTTATTGACTGGAAAATCCACATGGGAAACAAAGTCATTTACACGCATTAATTCCATATGGTTCAGGCGCGCCTCAAACTCCATATAAGCGTCAAACCTTGTCCCGGCAATGACGCAGTCCCCTTCATACGTGACAAAGCCCATATCATGCTCCTGCGCGTAATGATAAAGCGGTTCAATGCATTCCGGAGGAAATACCTGCTGGAATACCACCTCTCCGGTTGACACGCTCGTGATCCTGGCTCCGTTAAAGCAGAGCACATAGCCGCCATACGCCTTTAACTGCAGCTCCTCCGCCACCCATTTCACGCCATGCGTCGGCCGGCCGGACGCAATCACAATCCGGTTTCCCTGCTTTTGAATGTCGATCAGCGCGTTCCGCACAGCGGGCGTAATTTCCTTGGCGCTGTTCGTCAGCGTTCCGTCGATATCCAATATCAAAACCCTGCTCATACTGTCACCTCGCTTATGGCGCGCATTTCTTTCAGAATCTCCACCGCCACCTCGTCCTTCGTCATGATCGGCAGCTCCCTCATGCCGTTTTTCCGGATCAGCGTCACCACATTCGTATCCGTTCCAAAGCCGGCGCCCTCTACCTTCAGGTTATTTGCCGCGATCAGGTCCACATGCTTTTGTTCCAGCTTCTTTACCGCATTGCCGATCAGATCCTGTGTCTCCATCGCAAATCCACAGATTACCTGTCCGGCTCTCCGGTGTTCACCCAGATACCGGAGAATGTCCACCGTCCGTTTCAGCATGATGTTTAGCTCCCCATCCTGCTTTTTGAGTTTCTCATCCGCCGTCTCAAGCGGCGTATAGTCCGCCACAGCCGCCGATTTGATAATAAAATCCATCTGTTCATAGCGTTCCCTGACCGCCTCAAACATATCCTGCGCGCTTACCACAGGCACCACCTCCACAAACGGCGGCGGCGCGATCTGCACAGGTCCCGTCACCAGCGTGACATCCGCCCCGCGTTCCATGGCGCAGCGCGCGATCGCGTATCCCATTTTTCCGGTGGAATGGTTGGAGATAAATCTTACAGGATCGATTGCCTCTCTGGTCGGTCCGGCCGTGACCAGAACCTTCTTTCCGATCAGATCCTTCTCATAGTGAAGCTCCCTCAGGATATAGGACATCAGCACATCCTCTGGCGGCAGCTTTCCTTTTCCCGTATCCCCGCAGGCCAGGCGCCCGCTGTCCGGCGAAATCACCTTGTAACCGTATTGCCCAAGCTTATTCAGGTTGTCCTGCACGATCGGATTCTCATACATATTGGTGTTCATGGCAGGCGCGATGTATTTCGGCGCCCTGCAGGCCATGATCGTCGTGGTCAGCATATCATCCGCGATGCCGCCCGCAATCTTCCCGATCACATTGGCTGAAGCAGGGGCAACCAGAAACAGGTCCGCCCGTTTCGCCAGCGCGATATGCTCCACCTGAAATTCAAAATCGCGGTCAAAGGTATCCACGAGACACTTATGCCCTGTCAGTGTCTCAAAAGTAATCGGATTGATGAAATTCACCGCGTTTTTCGTCATAATGACATTGACATCTGCCCCCTGCTTCACCAGCATGCTGGCCAGATTGGCAATCTTGTAAGCCGCAATCGAGCCGGTTACTCCCAGCACAATCGTTTTTCCCTGCAGCATGTTCCTACCTCCGTTATTATAAATTGACAGACATTTGCGAAACAATACGCTTTTTCTGCCGGCTTTGTACCGGATATCTATTCTTTCCCGGCTAACGTTCCTGATGCCGGCGAAAAAACATATATCCTGCCAGAAGCCTCAATCTGCATTTTGAGTTTCGCAATTTTTTGAGTTTCGCAATTACCTGAATAGAATGCTTTAGATAATTTTGGTCACTCTCTGAACATCATACCGGTCCGAGCTCTCCATGTTTTTCATAGCTGGATACCTGCACGACCGCATTTTCCTCATCCACAAATACAACCCTGGGCCTGTGCGTCTTCGCCTCCTCCGGCGTCATCTGCGCATAGCACATGATGATGACATGGTCTCCCACAGCCACCTGCCTGGCCGCGGCGCCGTTTAAGCAGATCATGCCGCTGCCTGGCTCCCCGGCTATGGTATAGGTTTCAAACCGGTTGCCGTTTTCCACGTCCACGATCTGCACATATTCATATTCTAAAATGCCGGCCGCCTCCATCAGCTCCGGATCCACCGTAATGCTTCCCACGTAGTGAAGCTCCGCCTGGCGAACCACGGCGCGGTGGATTTTTCCCTTTAACATCGTAACTAACATCTGTATCCTCCTCCAAATATGTTAGTTTTAAGGTGTTTGCGAAACAAAATACTTCTTCGACCGGCTCCTGACAGAATTTATATTTTTCTTGGCTGACGTTCCTAATGCCGGCAAAAAAATATATATCCCGCCAGAAGCCGCAATCTACATTCTGAATTTCGCAATGTTAGTTCTTATCTGGATTCCTACATCAGAATCCGGTTGTCGATCAGCCTCGTGGTTCCGATATACACTGCAATCGCGATGAGCACGGGATGCTCTATTTTGTCAATCGGCTGGATGGTGTCGAAGCTAACCACCTCCACATAATCTATTTTCGCAATAGGGCAGGCAGAGATTTTGTCCGTGATCAGCTGGCGGATCTTCGCCGCGTCCTTCTCCCCGGCTTCAATTGCCTTCATAGCCTCCTCCAGGGACTGATTCAGGATAACGGCCTGTGCCCGCTCCTCCGGCGACAGATAGGTATTGCGGGAACTCTTGGCCAGTCCGTCCTCCTCCCGGATGATCGGACATCCGATGATCTCAATATCAAAATTCAGATCCATCACCATCCTGCGGATGATAGCAAGCTGCTGGGCGTCCTTCTGTCCAAAATAAGCACGGTCAGCCGGAATGATGTGAAACAGCTTTGACACAACCGTCTGCACGCCTCTGAAATGCACCGGGCGGCTGGCGCCGCACAGCTTCTCCGGCAGGGTATGCATATCCACATAAGCGGAGAAATCCGGCCCGTACATCTCCTCCACCTCCGGGTGAAAGATCAGGTCCACGCCCGCCTTCTCGCAGATCGCCGCATCATGCTCCAGATCCCTCGGATACGCCTCATAATCCTCATTTGGTCCAAACTGCATGGGATTCACAAAAACACTCACTGCCACCCTGTCATTCTCTCTGCGGGCACGCTCCATCAGGCTCTGATGCCCCTCATGCAGATATCCCATAGTCGGCACCAGCCCCACGGAAAGTCCCTGCGCCTTCCACTCTTTCACCTGTTTTCTTGTCTCCTCTATCGATCCTGATATCTTCATTTTTTCCTCCTCAGATTTCATCCATCTCCTAATACAGTTTCTCAAGCACCTCATCGCTGATCCCGTACTCATGCTCCTTCGACGGGAATGTCCCTGCCTTGACCTCAGCGTCATAGGCGGCAAACGCCTCCTTCATCACAGATCCGATATCCGCGAAGCGCTTTACAAACTTAGGCGTAAAGTCTGAGAACATGCCGAGCATATCCTGATATACCAGCACCTGTCCGTCGCAGACATTGCCCGCCCCGATTCCGATCGTCGGGATCGATACCGTCTCTGTCACAATCTCAGCCAGCTTTGCCGGAACACATTCCAGCACAACCGCAAACGCGCCCGCCTCCTCCACGGCCCTGGCGTCCTCGATCAGCTTCTTAGCGGCTGCCTCCGTCTTGCCCTGCACCTTAAATCCGCCAAACGCGTTGATGGACTGCGGCGTCAGGCCGAGATGCGCGCACACCGGAATTCCCGCAGCCACAATGGCCTTGATCTGCGGGCAGACCTCCACGCCGCCCTCCAGCTTGACAGCTCCCGCGCGTCCCTCCTTCATCAGGCGGCCGGCATTGACCACCGCGTCATACACCGAGGTCTGATAGCTCATAAACGGCATGTCACAGACAACCAGCGCGTTTTTAGCTCCGCGCGCCACTGCAGCGCTGTGATGGATCATATCCTCCATGGTGACAGAGATCGTGTCCTCATAGCCTAAGATCACATTTCCAAGGGAATCCCCGATCAGGATCGAATTCACTCCCGCCTCATCGATCAGCTTGGCGGTGGAGTAATCATAGGCTGTCAGCATGGACAGCTTTTCCCCTTTTTCCTTTGCCGCCTTGAAGGTCATCACTGTATTTTTCATAGCAAACTCCTTTCCAGAGGCAGAACTGCCTCCCTGATTTCAAGATAAGCAATTCGCGTCATTCTCAGACATCATGGCGCAGGATCGCCATCATACTCTCATAATCCCTTTCCGGGTTCTTCTGCTCCGCAAGCCGGAGCAATTCCTTTCCACAGGTAAGATAGATCTCTTTTTCACTTTCCTCCAGAACCGCAAGATGCTTCTGCACCGTTTCAAGATCCCCTCTCTCTATGGGGCCGGTCAGCGCCTGTACACATCCGTTTTCTATCACCCGCTCCACATTTTCACGCACCAGCGTCGCGGTAAAGCGCCTTGCCGCCTCCTCAGAAAAACCGCAGCGTTCCAAAAGCTGATAGCCCATGGACAGGACGCCCACTACATGATTGCTCAAAATGCTCGCGGCTGCGTGGTACGCAGGCTTGCACTCCTTCCGGATCACCTCTGCCGGATTGCCCGTCAATTCAAATATCCTCTGCCATACAGTAACAGCCTGCGGCGCTCCCTCCAGGGTAAAGCATACCTCCTGCAATTGTTCATAAACGGATTCTCTGCTGCTGAACGCAAACATGGGATGGATCGACAATGGATACGCGCCATGCGCTTCGATCCCTGAAAACACATCAGATGACAAGGAGCCACTTAAATGGCAGATGATTCTGCCCTCCAGATTCTCTTTGCTGATGGATTCCCATACACCTTTTACCGCTCCGTCCGGAGTCGATATGATCAGGGTATCCACTGCCGCCAGCACCTCCTCCGGCGTATGAAAATATGCCGAACCGGTATAGGCGGCTGCCCATTTGGCTTCTTCTTCCATTATACTATAATATCCGGCCACCTGCATTCCTGCCTGCCCCGCCTTGTCCGCAAAATATCTGCCAAGGCTGCAGCCTGCCCTGCCGGCGCCAATAAAACCTACCTTCATGTCATCACCCCGTTTCTGTGACAACACTCATCATCCGATGCAGTTTCTTTCGAATACCGCTCATCAGTAATGTAGCATGTTTGAACAGGATTTGCAAGAATTTTTATTCATACAATCCGACTACGAAATATCATCAAATCCATACCTGATCGCCTTCAATATCACCGCCCCTGTGACAGCGGCAGCGGTCAGGAATACATAGATCAGAAAAAGGCCGACTTTATGGTCATAGACCTCCAGATATTGCACCGTCGAAAATGCCATAAAGAATCCCGGAAGAAATGCAACCAGCGTTTCAACCCCTAAAAAAGCGGCGCAGGCCCTCATCCGGAAGCCTCTGCGGAGCATCCAGGCCAGCCCGGCAAACACGGCCGTATGGATCAGAAAGAATAGTATCCTCTCATAGGAAGACAGAAAAAGCTGCACATTTGTGACAACCAGATCCCCGACGTCTTTTTTCACCAGCTCGATTCCGGATTTCACACTCTGATAACCGACAAGCAATACGGCCTCCGCCATGCCGTAGGAAAGCCCGAAAACCGCCGCCTGCGCGAAAGACAGTCTCTTATCCCTGAAACGGGTCAGAACCGCATACGCGGGCAGCAGCATTAGCAACGCCTCCACAAACGACAACAGAAAAAGGCTTGGCAGATAATGCTCCTGCACAGACTGCGCAAGTCCCGCCTTCGTGATGGCCCAGGCAAGCCCTCTCTCTCTGAGTCCCCATTGAAATATGACATACATCAGGATTCCTGCAAGTGAAAATAACAGGATTCCCTTTCTCTCCTGCTTTCTCTTGACTGCGGAAACCACAATCAGCAAAAGCGGAAGCAGAAGGCTCACCAGCGCAGTCAGCCCGAGCGCCGTTATCGTTACCGCCATTTTTTCCCCTCCTCTATAAAAGCGGTTTATGACCGCCTTTTCTTCCCGGCTTCCAGGCTCCAGGCTATAAAGCTCCCATGTAAGCCGGTATTATCACAGCCTATTTTAAGGCTCTTTCAAGCGCCTCCAGATTCTGCTCCATCAGCCCGATATAGTCAAGACCCTCTGCCTCCTGTTCGGCTGTCAGCCCCTCCACAGGATTCAGCACATCAGTGTCAGCTCCCACCTCATCGGCAATGGTCTGCGCTACCTTGGGACTTACAAGCTCCTCAAAGAAGATGACCTTGATCTCATGCTCCCTGCAAAAATCGATGATCTCCTTAAGCCTTGCGGAATCCGGCTCGGAATCAGCCGTCAGTCCCTCCACCGCCTCCTGCTTCAGTCCATACTCATCACAGAGATAGCCAAAGGCCTCATGAGCCACTACGATAGTGTCGCCTGAACACTCTGAGATCGTTTTTTTATACTGTTCATCCAAAGCCCGGAGCTGTCTGCTGTACTCCTCAAAATTCTGCTCATAATACTCCGCGTTCGCCTGATCCAGACCGATCAACGCCTCCATGATCGTCTGGCATTCCAGGATCGCGTTCTCCACGCTCAGCCAGGTATGCGGATCCATTCTGTGGTGTGCCTCAAACTTGTCCACCTTCACCGCAGCCTCCACCACAACAAGATTCCGGTTGGACAGGGCAGCCAGCGTCTTGTCGACAAAGCTCTCCATGCCCGCGCCGTTATAGAAAAACAGGTCCGCCTTCTCCAAAAGCTGCATATCTCCCGTGGACAGTTCAAAATCATGAGGCTCCACGCCTGCCGGAACCAGATTAACGATCTCCGCCTTATCTCCTGCAATATGCTTCGCGAAGTCATAGACCGGATAAATGCTGGTCACAATGGAAATCTTACCCTTTCCCTGAAAGCCCGTTCCACCTCCTGCTGCTTCACATCCGGTCATGCAGACCGCCAGAACCACAAGCAGAACGCCTGTAATCATTTTTTTCATGTCCTTCACCTCTTCTAATGATGATAATCCGCCAGCCTGACCGTATAGTCATCCGCGATCTTCCTGTATTTCAGATAATCCTTTTCCTTAAGGCTTCCCTCCTGGCGGCAGGTCTCAAGCCGCGCGTGCAGCCGCTTTAACGCGTCGTGCGCCAGATCCTTGTAATTATTTGCCAGATTCATCTGTAAATCATTGAGAATGGAATCCAGCTCCTGCTTCGTCTTGTTTCTGAACATCATTTCCTCCATTTCCCCGATCTCAGGCAGCCCCGACCGCATCATCTCCTGTTCAGGCTCTGCCCAATTTCCAGCTTCACATGCCGCGAATTCCTGTCAGGGCTCCGCCCGCGCCCCGGCTTCATCTGCCCGCATACCCGCATTTCACCGGTTGTTCCTGCGTATTGTCTCCGGCAATAACGCTCACGGCGCTTCTTCATATACTAGATAATATAATCGTTTCCCAACAATTTGTAAAGAGCAGAGGTGACACACTTGTCTTCAGCCAAACTACCCGCCACCATCTCAGGAGCCTACCGTTTGCACAGAAGAGGAATTACCGGAAAAAATATCACCGTTGCCGTCATGGATTCCGGTCTCGCCGCGCACCCGGACCTTAAACTGGAGCGCGTTCCGGCATTTGTCGATTTCATTGCCGGAGCCGGTTCCCTGTATGATGACTATGGGCACGGAACCCATGTCACCGGCATCCTTTCCTCCTCTGTGATCGGCATTGCGCCTGAGAGCCGGATCGTAAGCCTGAAGGTTCTGGACCGCTACGGCAACGGAAGCTCGGAAGGTTTTATCCGCGCCATTCAATGGCTTCTGGAGAAGCAGCAGGCCTATAATATCCGGATCTGCAATATCTCGATCGGCGGCAACACGCCGGAGCTTGGCAGGGAAGACAATCCCCTGAACCACTGGGTCGAAAAGCTATGGGCATCCGGCGTGATCGTCTGCTGCTCGGCGGGCAACAACGGTCCGCGCCCCGGATCCATCACCGCGCCGGGCAACTGCCGGAAGGTCATCACCGTAGGCTCGTATGACGGAAAGCATTTTTCCTCCGCCGGCCCCCTGCTTCCCTACATCACAAAACCGGAGCTGGTCGCTCCCGGCTACCACATTCTTGGAACAAAGCCGGGCGGCGGCTACAGCATCAAGAACGGCACCTCCATGTCCGTCCCCTTTATCAGCGGAGCCTGCGCCCTGCTCCTCCAGAAAATGCCGCAGCTCACGAACGATCAGGTGAAAATCCGCCTGATGGAAGCCTCTCATACCGTTCCCTGGCTTCCCTACAACATGCAGGGAGCAGGCATCCTAAACCTGGAGCGCCTGTTATCTCTTTAGTCATTCCTGCCGGGCCAGCTCGCCCAAAAATCTGGATGGCTCCTGCTCCCGGTTGAAATACTCCTTCGTCTCATAAATATGCAGGTATGTCCTCGCCCTGGTCATCGCCACATAAAACATCCGGCGTTCCTCCTCCAGCTCGTCCTCCCTGACAGCCCGACGGTAGGGGGTCATTCCCTCATTCGCGTCCAGAATAAATACGACGTCAAATTCCAGTCCCTTTGCGCTGTGCATGGTGGTGATCACGACTCCATTCCTGTTCTCCTTCGTTCCCGCTCTGACGTGCTGCTCAAATTTCTCCCGGTACGCCCGGATTCCCTCTGTCCACTCCTCAAGGGAGGCGTATGCCTTCGCCATCTCCTGCACCTCATCCAGGACGGCAAAAAGCTCATCCGCGTTGATATGCCGGTAATCCGCATATTCCCGAAGATAAGCGTCATATCCGATGGCTTTCCGTATGAAATTCACAGCCGGAAAAGGTTTGAGCTTTGACAGGGTTTTCAGCTCATACTCAAACTGAAGCACATTTTCCTCCGCCCAGTCCTTGCCCCTGCAGGCCGCGAGCAGCTTTCTGAAATCAACGACGGGCTCCGTCAGAAGCTCCCTGGACAGATACCGCTTCGGCTTATTCATTATGCGCAGGAAGAGCGCCCTGTCCCGTTGCCCCGCCGCTGCATTCATATAATCAAACAGAGTCTTCACCGTAAAATGATCGTAAATGCAGGGAATGGAATCCCGAAGCTGAAACGGGATATTGAATCCCATCAGAGTGTTCGCGATCGGCCTCGACTGCACATTCGTCCGCACAATGACTGCCATCTGCGCATACGGAATCCCTCTGCCATGGTATTCCTGCAGCATCCTTGCCACATGCGCGTTCTCATCCTGCAGCGTCTTCATATGATGCACCCTGACCGGCTCCTCATATCCCCTGGCGCTTTCCAGCTCTTTCCTGTAACGCTGCCTGTTACAGGAGATCAGCCTTGCGGCACCCTCCACAATATTTCTGCTGCACCTGTAGTTAACACCGAGCAGTGTCATGGCAGCATCCGGATAATCCTCCCTGAACCGCAGCATGATCTCCGGCCTTGCGCCCCGGAAGCCATAAATGCTCTGGTCATCATCACCCACGATAAACAGATTGTTTTCCGGCGCCGCCAGCATTTTCGTGATCTCATACTGCAGCCTGTTGATATCCTGAAACTCGTCCACCAGAATATAGGCGTACCGTTTCTGCAGGAGGGCAAGGATATCCGGTCTCTCCTTCAAAAGCTCATAGCAGTACACCATCATATCATCAAAATCCAGCTTTCCAAGCGCCTCCACCCGCTCCTCGTACTCCCTGTAGACCTCGCGGAAAAGTTCGTCCGAGAGGCAGGAGGAATAAAAATTCCTGAGGCTGATCATGTCACCCTTCATCATCCCGATTTCCCGAATGATATTAGAAATCAGCTCCTCCTCATCGTCACAGTCAATCTGCCTGTTTCTGATGATCTCTTTGAGCAGCGCGTATTTCTCATTCTCCGTCAGCACCTGCTCCGGCCGGTATCCATATGCCATTTTCAAAATATAAAAAAACACAGAATGAAATGTGCCAAAGGTACATACATATCTGCGATCTTCTGTCAGCTCAAGAAACCGCTGTTCCATTTCCTTCGCGCTAGCCCTTGTAAATGTGACCACAAGAATATTGGCAGGACTGACGCCCGCCTCCTCGATCAGATACCGGATCCTGTGCACCATGGAGGTGGTCTTGCCGGAACCAGGTCCCGCCAGCGCGATCATCGGCCCCTTCACATGACGGATGGCTGCCATTTGTCCTTCATTAAAATGCGGCATTCGTTCATCCTTTCCCTAAATCCTATCGACGGCTCTGCATTCATCAGGCAGAGAAGGGCTTACCCGCGTCTGCCCGCCGCGAGCCGCCGGTCAGTCATTGCTGACATCTTCCTCCCGGCGGCTCTGCGATACAAACAGAGAGGACCAATTGTCGATCAATCAGCCCTCCCGTATCCGTCATTCCGCTTTCTCCAGCTTCGAAATGCCAATCTCAATTCGTCTCAGGGATTCCTCCCTGCCAAGAATATCCATAATCTCAAACGCCCCTCCCGGCGTCATCTGCTTTCCGGAAACAGCAATGCGGACAGGCCACAGACCTGTACCGTTCTTAATGCCCTTCTCTGAAATATACTGCATCAGCGTATCATGCAGCGCGTCAAGCGTCCAGTCCTCCTGCTTCTGCAGCAGTGCGTATTCCTCACGCAGGATCTCAAGGGAATTTTCCGCGTTGGTCTTCATTTTCTTATGTGTGTACAGGGAGATTTCATAATCCGGCAGCTCCTCAAAGAAATCAATATGCTCCCTGATATCCGGAAATACTTCTATCCTCGTCTTCACAAGCTCCAGGATCGCGTCCACCTTGACCTTTCTCGTGATGACCTCCTTCACATACGGAAGCGCCATCTCCCGGAACCGGTCAAAGTCCATCTTTTTGATATACTCGCCATTCATCCACCGAAGCTTCACCATATCAAACACAGCCGGCGACTTGGATATATGATGGTAGTCAAACGCCTTCACAAGCTCCTCCAGCGTGAATATCTCCTGATTATCCTCCGGACTCCAGCCAAGCAGAGCCACAAAATTCACGATCGCCTCTGTCAAAAAGCCCTGCTCCAGCAGATCCTCATAGGAGGAATGGCCGCTGCGCTTGGAGAGCTTCTCATGATCTTCATTGGTTATCGTGGGACAGTGGATATAGGAAGGCACCTCCCACCCAAACGCCTGATACAGACGGTTATACTTCGGTGACGAGGAGAGGTATTCCTGTCCCCGTACCACATGCGTGATCCCCATCAGGTGGTCATCCACCACATTGGCAAAATTGTAGGTGGGATATCCGTCAGATTTGATCAGGATCATGTCATCAAGCTCCGCGTTCGGCACAGTGATCGTACCGTAGAGTTCATCCTCAAAGCTGGTCTCCCCCTCTGCCGGAACATTCTGCCGGATCACATAGGGAACTCCCTGCCGCAGCTTTTCCTCAATCTCCTCTTGGGAAAGGCTCAGACAGTGCTTGTCATACTTGCGGATGGACTTGCCATCCACAACCTCCTCCTTCAGGTTATCGAGACGTTCCTTGTCACAGAAGCAATAATAAGCCTCTCCTTTCGCGATCAGCTGCTTCGCATATTCCAGATATATGCCCTGCGCCTGCCGCTCACTCTGAACATAGGGACCAACACCACCGTCCTTATCCGGACCCTCATCATGAACCAGTCCGGTTCCCGCAAGCGTCCGGTAAATGATGTCCACCGCACCCTCCATATACCGTTCCTGATCCGTATCCTCTATTCTTAAAATAAAATCCCCATTCTCGTGCTTTGCCACCAGATAGGCATACAACGCGGTTCGCAGATTTCCCACATGCATTCTCCCGGTGGGGCTGGGAGCGAACCTGGTTCTGATCTTCTTCATATCCTCTACCTCAAAATAATCTGTATATAAGCGCATCCGGATCTTCATGGACGGGCATCGGCGCGCAGCCTATCCCGTCCCTTCTTATCTGCCGCAGCACTGCTTGTATTTTTTGCCACTGCCGCAAGGGCATGGATCATTTCTTCCAATCTTTTTCGGCTTCACTATCGTCTTGGACTTCTTCTGCAGCTTATAAAGCTCGCTTCTTCTCTCATCGGACAAAAGCGGCTTCCATTCGTCTAAGGTGTAAAGCCATTCCGCCTCACAGTCCACCATGTTCATATAAAGCTTCTCCAGATCCATGTCTATGGAAACCTGGGTATTTTCATCCATCTCTTCTATATCATTCGGCGTCTTCAGGCTGTCATTGATTCCATCCAGAAAGCCTGTGATCAATTGGATCGTTGTATCATATTTTTCAGCAAGCTCCTTCACGGTACCGGTTACGATCTCGTTCGGGTTCGCCAGCAGCTTCTTATAGATTCCCTGCTCCACTCCAAAATAATTCAGCCAGAACTGCTTTCCCTCCGGCGTTCTGTCATCCAGTCCATAGGCATAATTGCGCCAATCTGTCAATAAACTCATTTGTCTTACCATCCTTCTTCACTATACTGTCATTCTGTCAGACCTGTACATCCATTTGAAAAAACGTACAACAGATTAGATTATACCAAACTGCCTTTTTTTTTTCAAGTCTATCATGCAATCGATTCAAGATTCTGATTCCTTCTCTTCCTCCTGACAGCGGACACCCTCAATAATCTCGTCGCGCATCCGCGTCAGTTCCGCCTCGTCCCTATCCGGCATGGACACCTTAAACTGTGCTAGAA
>CAMHJT010000011.1 GCA_946185495.1 uncultured Clostridiaceae bacterium
AGACAGCATCCTGAACCGTTATAACTGCCGTAGAGATATCTGTAGCATTCGCTGTGCTCGCCGTAGCACTGCTTCCCGTTGAAGAAACAGCCTTTGTAATTGTTACATTCAAGCTGGTGGTTGCATAGTTACCTGCGTCCACGCCGTTATAAACCGCAACTGCCGTTACCGGCTGACCAGGCTTCAGCTCTGTCATAATGCTGTTAGCGCTCCACTGCCATCCTCCCTGCAAAGTGATATCACCTACAACAAACTGAGCATCCGAAGCTGTCATCACTGTTGCCGGAGCACCTGCCGGAACAACTGTTGTCGGAGAGATGGTAAATGTACGTTTTGCCGTTCCTGTATAACTTCCAATACCGATCACATTTGCTGTCGGCGCTTCCACTGCCGTCTCTGCTGCAGCGTTCACATTATTGCTGTAAAGCACCATGTAATCCGTATTCTGAACCAATGTCTTTCCGCCTAATGAAACTGTAACCGCCGGCATCTGCTGCTGGCCGTTATATACAGATCCGGCCGCCACAGTGATGATCGCGTCTGCCAGATTATTCTGTACAGCTCCTGTACTGCCGCCTGTGCCGGCTGCAGTCTTCGTAATCGATACCGCTACTGTCTTCACAGCGTAATTAGATCCGTCCGTTCCTGTATAGATCGCCGTAGCCGTCACCGTACCTCCGGCAACCAGCGCCTTCTGTCCGTCAGTTCCCACCCAGCTCCAGCCAGCGCTGAGCTGAATATCCGCAACCGAATTCTGGTTCTGCCCTGCCGTTATCGTCTGGGAAGGCGCACCTGCCGGTGCGGAGTTGGAAGGCAGAATAGTGAATGTCTTGTTGACCGTTCCTGAATAGCTTCCCATACCGACAACAGTAACAGTCGGAGCCGAAGCTGAATTGTCTGCTGCCGCGTCAATATTATTGGTATACGCAACTGTATAGTCTGTACCGTTTACTAATGTCTTTCCTCCTACAACAACAGTTACAGCCGGTTGTTTTGCCCTTCCATCATAGGCCAGGTTTGCCGCAGCTACGGTCACGCTGGACGACTGAATAATATTTGACGCACCTGTGCTGCCGCCCGTGGAACCGCCTGTGCTGCCACCGGTACTGCCGCCTGTGGAACCGCCTGTGCTGCCACCGGTACTTCCACCCGTGGAACCGCCTGTGCTGCCGCCGGTACTTCCACCAGTACTGCCGCCGGTTGAGCCGCCCGTGCTGCCACCGGTAGAACCGCCTGTCGAACTATCACCTGTCACCGTATAGTCTTTCTCAAGAGACAGCTGATTGCCAGCCGCATCCTTCACATCTACCTTGAGCTTATGACTGCCTGCCGCCGCATTCCAACCGCAGGATGAAGATCCTGTTCCAACACTGGCTCCATCCACAAAGAATTCATAAGAATACTCTCCGCTGCCGCCATCCGCGATCGCCTTCAGTGTCAGCGCCGTCCCTGCTGCCTGCGGAGCTGAACGATCCGCGCCAAAGTTAAGCGTCATCAGGCCTGCTGTGGAACCGCCTGTGCTGCCGCCGGTAGAACCGCCTGTGCTGCTGCCCGTGGAGCCGCCTGTGCTGCCGCCCGTGGAACCGCCTGTGCTGCCGCCCGTGCTGCCGCCCGTGGAGCCGCCTGTACCGCCGCCGCCTTTTCCAACACGTGCAAGAGGCACTGTAATGATATCTTCATCATCCTTCTCATGTGAGGTACTCGGATCCGAAGCATAATCACCTGTAGCATTGTCAATCATGGTTGGATCGAATGGAATGCAGTCAAGCGCAGACTCACCTCTGGTTGCCACAACCATCGCCCCAATACCGTTGCTCTCCAACTGATCCTTTGTGATTCCGAGATTAGAGAACGGAATCTTAATTTCATAGAAGGAGTCAAATGTAGTGTCGTGATTCTTTGTCTTATAATCTACCCAGTCTGCAGACTCACTGAATACATCATCCGGCGAATCTGAACTGTTCAGTCCCCAGATACTGCTGCAGATATTGGTTGTGGCCATCTTATACTCAATACCGCCATCATCAAAACCAACGCAGCCATCTTCATAATTCGTATTACCGCTCGCATCTGCAGCTTTGAACATGGAAGGTTTACCCAATCCAGGCTTGCCGCTCATGTAGAACAAACGATCAACATGTGTTGAGAACGAAAGTCCAAGGCTCTTGCCCCAGATGGAGCCGCCTGTTGAATTCTTGTTCGTCATCGCCACGCTGGACTCATCCACACTTAACGCGAGAATCAACGGGACATCCAATACCCGTCCGCCATCACTTAACGGACCATCTCCCGGATTCGCCCATGTGTCAGTGGTATTTACCATCTGCCAGCCAATGTAGAGATTGTCATTATCCCACGCAGCAAACAAACCATAGGTATCCAGCACGCAGTTCTCATGGCCACCCTTCCAGTGGTTTGCCACATCCCACGCGCCGCCCTGCGCGATCATCATGGATTCGTCCCAGTCAGACGCATCACCGTCTATCGTAATAGTCTTCGCTTTTCCAACGCCCGTAGCATTCGTTGAATAATACTTCGACGGTAAACTGCCGCCTGCCAGCTTTGTACTCATCGTCTCACTATAGGACGCGTTCTTTGTGCCGACAGCATCGTACTCTGTATAAGCACCATTCTTCTTGTAATTAAACTTCTTACGGTATTTCAGCTGTTCGGACTTGCCGCCTGCCTTTACATCAATCGTCACATCCGAATCAGCGATCTTGCCCTGGCCGATCACAACCTTCGCGCTGCCGCTGAAAGACTGCTCCGGACCATTGTCCACGCTGTAGGTTCCCTCTCCGCCATCCTTCAGAGTCAGGGTTACAGTGGTTGTCTCCTCATCAAACTCTGTTCCTGAAGCCGGTGCCGCAGTCACAAAGGAATCCGTTGTAGAACCGCCGGTACTTCCACCAGTCGAACCGCCCGTGGAACCACCTGTAGATCCACCCGTGGAACCGCCTGTGGAACCACCCGTGGAACCACCTGTGCTGCCGCCCGTAGAGCCGCCTGTGCTGCCACCTGTAGAACCTGTATTTGCCGGAGGATTATAGATGACTGCTACCTTTCTGCCATCCAGCTTGCCTGAGATCTTGCCGCCGGATACAGTAAAGTCCCTGCCTGATACCTGATCTTTATAGGTACCGTCAGCCATGCTTGTTTCTGTATTAATATCTGTTGCGCCACCCAGGTTAATGATACAGGTACCTTTGTTGCCACGGTCAATCTGCAGAATCTGAGAGCTTCCATTTGGATTTCTCAAATTCTCCTTCTCTCCTACCATAGCATTCCGGAAGAAGTTCACAGCAGCCACTTCAGGTGACTTGAACTGATCATTACCCTTTGCGCCCAATACATTATTACCCCAGTAATTACCGCTGGAACCATCAGATCCATCCGGTCTGCTGAAGAACAGCGGAGCGCCCTTATCTCTGGCGGCAATGACTGCCCAGCAAAGACGGATCTGCTCATCTGTCATCCATCCGGATTCATGATCATTACAGTAAGTATCATGTGACTCTACCCATGTTACCAGATGATCCGGTGTCGCATGGCACCAGTTTGAAATCGCACCGGTAGAGAAATCATTATTTCTGATCTTATCTCTCAAAACATGTCCATAGCTGCTGGCTGTCATATGCATATACTGCGCGTATTCCTGCTCCGGAACATTATCGCCCTGCAGCACCTCGCCATAGGTAAAGATTCTATCCTTATCCTTCAGCTCCAGACCATCTACTGATTCCTTACCGGTTGCAACCGGCCAGAAATTATTCTTCGAGCTCTTCTCATCCGTCGGATCGGACGGTACGCCGATATGCTTCGCGGTATCATAACGGAAGCCGTCACATCCACATGTGATCAGATCATTCAGGTAGGTCAGGAAATATTTCTGGAATCCCGGATTCTCTGTATTGACATCCGGAAGTCCACCCATCATACCAGTCGTACACTCATACCGGTTTCCCCACTGGGTGATATTCTTAAATCCATTTGCATGGTAAAGATTATCCTTGCCGCCTGCCGCGTCATAAAGGCCCTGAGCAACACGTCCCAGATCCGGCGTAGTATGGTTCGGAATAACGTCCACGATGATCTTAATGCCATATTTGTCAGCCTCCTCGCACATCGCCTTGAACTGATCCCTGGAACCGAGCTGATAATTGCCGATCGTCCAATCTGTCGGCTGGTACTGCCACCACCAGCATCCATCTGTTCCGCCGCTGGTATCATTGCCCATCAGCTTCATAGTCGGACACTTGTCATTACATGCGTTCGCAGGTGAAAGCTGCACAGTTGAGTAACCTGCTGCTGCAATATCCTTCATATTATTCTTGACAGTATCAAAGGACCAGCACCATGCATGCAGGATCGCTCCATCCTGGATATTATCACAGAGCTTTCCTCCGCCTGTACTGCCGCCGGTAGAACCGCCTGTGCTGCCACCCGTCGAACCACCGGTAGA
Organism: uncultured Clostridiaceae bacterium; assembly: GCA_946185495.1. GTDB lineage: Bacteria > Bacillota > Clostridia > Lachnospirales > Lachnospiraceae > CAG-590. The sequence continues at coordinate 4,463 of CAMHJT010000011.1, forward strand.
ACCGCCGGTACTGCCACCCGTTGATCCGCCGGTACTGCCACCCGTCGAACCACCGCTGGTAGAGACAGGTGAAAAGCTGCCGTTGGAGTAGATCATCGGCGTTCCCTTGGTGTAGTCTACACCGGGCTGCTGCTGTCCTGGATCCTGATGGGATCCATTGTCATTAAAGATCACCTTTGCGCTGCTCATGCTGGAAGGAAGCTTGTATCCATAAGTATCGCTTCCCACGCTTGTCATCTTCTCACCAGGCCACTTTGCATTGCTGCTCTCGCCGGCATATGCGTAACAATAAATATCACTTCCCCAGTCTGACGGCTTCTTAAAGTAAATATCATAATCACCGCTTACTGTCGAACCACCGGTACTTCCACCTGTAGATCCCCCTGTGCTGCCGCCCGTAGAGCCGCCGGTGGAACCACCTGTCGAGCCGCCTGTACTTCCACCTGTTGCGCTGGGATTATAGATTACAGCAATTCCAGTGTCACCGATATCACCGGAAATCGTGTCTGCCGTGACAGTCCACTGGTTTCCAGTAATCTCATCTGTATAGGTGCCGGGTGTCGTCGTATGTCCACCGTTTTCCACATCGACATGACCGCTTCCGCTGCCCTTTACAACCACCGCGCCGCCCGTTCTGCAGACAACCGAACAGCCATTGGAGGCAGTATAATAATCCTTCTGGCCGATCATCGCGTTGTGGAAATGATTGACCGCAGCAATCTCCTTGCTGGTAAAATGAGTGCTTCCCTTCTGTCCTGCCTTGATATCATTTTTTACCGTTGACGGCGGACGAGAGAAGTACAGCGCACAGATGCCATCCCGGCTTGCCGCTACTGCATAAGCCCGGTCAATGACATTCTGCTGCATGCCATTCGAAAAGCCCCAGTCATCATTATTAGACCATGTATCATGGCTCTCGCCCCAATAGATCAGCTTATTATTCGCCACACCTCTGGCACACCAGTTGCCAAAGGAGCTGGGAGCCTGTCCGGAATTGAAAGAATCCCGAAGCAGCTTGCCATAGGAGCTGTCAGTCACGGTCATGTACTTGCTGTACTCCACCATGAGGCTTTCATTTCCCGACTCCCTGTCATCCGGTCCTACCAGGATCTCACCATAATTGTAAAGACCTGAAGCAGTAACCGCCGGCCAGAAGTTACATCCTTCACTCGGCAGTCCGATATGCTTGGCTGCATCCCAACGGATACCGTCTACTCCCAGGCCTTTCAGCTCGTTCATGTATCCGGATACAACCTGCTGTACATAATCATGCTCGGAATTCAGATCCGGCATACCGATCTTACCATGGGTTACCTCATAACGATCTGTCCAGTTTTTCGCATCAAACTCCTCATGCCAGAACTGGCCATCCTTCAGATCATTCTGAATATTGCTGTGGTCACCCGCAAGGTGATTGGCAACGACATCCACGATGACCTTGATGCCGTAGTTATCCGCCTCAGCGCAGAGGGCTCCCAGCTCCTCCTTGGTACCAAGCGGATTGGATCCAACATAGAACCCAAGCGGCTGATACAGGGTCCACCAGATATCACCACCACAGCCCGGCTGCGCAGGCGATGTCTGCACCGATGTAAAGCCTGCCGCCGCAATATTGGGCAACTCTTCCTTGATGTCATTGTACTTCCAGTCAAAACAGTGTAGAACCGTTCCATCCTGTATATTGCTGGCCAGTCCATAATTGCCTGCGGCACTGACACCGGACATTCCCTGAATATCGCTGTCTATCGCCAGATTCTCGACGAAACTCGCAGGGACATTCGAGAAGGAGAGTACAACTGCCAGGAAGACAGCAAGCATTCTCCTCAGAAACAATTTGTTCTTTTTCATGTTCATCCTCCTTTTTCTAAAATGATCAATCTCCATACTGATCCCGCTGCGTTTTCCGGCTCGCAGCCCGCCTCCCATCTTCACTCCTTTCTCTTCACCGGCAGTGATTCATATTCTCTCCGATCATGCTGTCTCCAGCTCCTGCCATACTTCAAACATGAACACTGCTCTGCCCACTTGTCCATATATATACATATATAATTACATTATATGTTATATTGTGTTTACATTCAATATTTATTTCAAATTTTACTATGTTTTTTTCATAAAAAATTATTGGATATATTCACTATGCTTTCAAAATATTCAGCATCTTGCACAAAAATAATCGTCATATCATACACTGTTTCATCTGGTGCTCCAACAATTCCACCGGAGTATTATCCCGCACCCCCCATACAAAAAACATAACCGGAGCCATACTCTAAGTATGGCTCCGGTCGTATTCTCACAACACACGGAAATCCACGCTGTTTTCAATGCCGTTCTGAAACATCACCACTGTAATCTGCCGATTCCCGCTCTTTATTTACTTTTTCACCTTGACCTTGCTTCCAGCTCCTCTGGACTTCAACATTGCCTTATAGGAATTAACCTTTGCGGCAGGAACCTTGATCACAGCTTTGGAATAAATGCCCTTAAACGCTTTCACTCCAACCTTGTTTTTGTTGAGCTTCTTCGTCTTGATCGTGATCCTCTTTAAGTTCTTGCAGCCATAAAAGGCGTACTTGCCAATCTTGCTTACAGAAGCAGGAATCGTAACCGTCTTCAGCTTCTTGCACTTATAGAATGCCTTCGCGTCAATCTTCGTGAGTTTGCTGCCAAGCTGAACCTTGGTCAGGTTCGTACATCCCTCAAATGCGCTGCTGCCGATGGATGTAATGTTGTTGCCGATCACGACACTCTTCATCGTCTTATTGCCGGCAAACGCTTCCTCCGCAATGGAAGTCACCTTGTAGGTCTGGCCTTCCTTTGTCACGGTATTCGGCACGACCACATTCGATTTGTTCTGCATCGGCATAGCGTATTCAACCGTATTCTCATCCGTGATCACAAACACCGCATTGGAACCCTTATCCTCAATCTCATCTCCTTCTTCCAGCGCTCCGGATTCACCATCCTCTTCTTCTGTAACTACAGCTTCCTCTGTTGCCTGCTCTGTCGTCACCTGACTACGGGGCTTCTCAGTCGTCGCTGCCTGTACCGGCGTCTCTGTAGCCGGAGCCTGCGTCGTCGGAGCTTCTGTTGCCGGAGCCTGTGTTGTCGGGGCTTCTGTTGCCGGAGCCTGTTCCGTTGTCTGCGCAGGATCTGTACCTGCTGAGCTGCCAGCCTTGAAAATGCTTACCATAACACTGTTTCTCGCGTAATTCATTCTGTCCGCGCCCATATATACAGCGGTCACAGTAATCATCTCTCCCGCCTTCAGTTCCTTTGTAATGTCTGAATCCATCCATTTCCAGTTTGTTCCAAGTATGATATCACCAACCACATTCTGGTCTGCCGTTGCAGTGAGATATGCCTCCGGCGCTCCCAGCGGATTGACATTTGCAGGCGCGATCGTAAAGGTCCGTGTTACCGTTCCCTTATAAGCGCCAATACCATACACTGTTACAGTCGGCGCGTTTTCCGCCGCCTTATCCGCAACGTTAATGTTTCTTGTATAGTAGAGCTTATAGTCCGCGTTCTCAACCAGAAATCTGCCATCCAGCGCGACTGTAACCGGAGGCCTCTGCTCCAGTCCTGAGTAAACAGCTGAATTGGCCACCCTGACATCTGCTGCCGAAATATCAGTTATTTCCACAGCAGGCGTATCAGCTCCTGTCTGGTCACCCGGCGTTTCTGTACTGCCGCCCTGGCCGTCTGCCGGTTTTGTGATCTTGATCGTCATCACCTTAGTTTCATAGTTTGCCTGATCCACACCGGTATAGATTGCCGTAGCTGTAACTTCCTCGCCTGGTTTTAACTCCTTCGTCAGGTCAGCGGTATTCCACTGCCATCCATCCGCGAGCGGAATATCGCCTACGATCACTGCATTTTCAGAAGCAGTTACCGTAGAGGCCGGCGCACCGGTCGGGGTGTTTGTATCCGCTTTAATGGAGAAGCTCTTGCTTATGCTTCCCGTATAGCTTCCAACACCAACTACCACCACCTTGGGAGCATCGGCATCTGAAGCAGAGGCAGCGTGAATGTTATTCACATAATATACCTTATAATCGGTATTCTCTGTCAGTTTCTTTCCGCTCAATATGACAGTCACAGATGGTTTCTGCTCCTTGCCGTTATAAACCATTGAATCAGTAGAGAGTGTCAATACCGCATTTACCAGATTATTGCTTGTCGTATGTTCCGTCTGGCTGTCCGGATCTGTCTGAGGCTGGGAGTCATCCCCTGCCTTCATGATCTGCACCTGAACGGATCTGGTCGCGTAATTACCTCCATCAGCGCCCACATAAACCGCAGTCGCTGTCACCTGCTCACCAGCCTTCAGTTCCTTACGGCTGTCAGCCGCAATCCACTGCCATCCCGTGCTGAGTGTGATATCACCTACTACCTTCTGTCCCGCTCCCGCAACCAGCACCTCATTCGGCGCTCCTGCCGGAGCAGAACCAGCCGCCGCAATGGTAAATGTCCTGGTGACCGTTCCAGTATAGTCTCCAATTCCCTTTATGATCACAGTCGGGGCACTGGCAGAATTATACTCCGCAGCATCGATATTATTCACATAACTTACCAGATAATCCGTTCCCGCTGAGAGCTTCTGTCCCTTCACAGTTACCGTTACAGCCGGGGTCAGTTCCCGACCGTTATAGGTCAATCCTTCAGCCTGCACCTGAACATCGGAGGCCTTGATCGTTCCGCCCTTCTGGTCATCCTTATCGTCAGGATCCGGATTCGGATCGTCTTCAGACTCTCCAACCACTTCATAATACTTCGCGCTCGTCACGCTGTTTCCCTTGCTATCCGTTACCGTACACATCAGAAGCGGATTGCCGGACTTTCTGAATGTATACGCCTTGTCAGAACCGTCTGCGTCCAGCTTGGTATCATCTACATAAAACTCATAGGTATATGGTGCTGTGCCGCCCTTCGCTTCCGCAATCAGATGAAGCGCAGTGCCCACTGCCTGCGGTGCTGAACGATCCGCCCCAAAATTTAATTCCAATGCATCGGACGGTTCAGGATCCGGTGTCGGTTCAGGATCCGGTGTCGGCTCAGGATCCGGCGTCGGTTCAGGATCCGGTGTCGGTTCAGGATCCGGCGTCGGAGTCGGAACAAAGCTGCCAGCCTTGCCGATCTGTGCAAGCGGTACCGTCACTACATCCTCATCATCCTTCTCCGCTGAAGTACTTGGATCTGCTGTATAATCACCCGTAGCGTTATCGATCATAGTCGGATCAAACGGAACACAGTCAAGCGCCGATTCACCCCTTGTCGCCACAAGCATAGCGCCAATTCCGTTGCTTTCAAGCTGGCTCTTCGTGATGCCCAGCGTTGCAAACGGAATCTTAATTTCATAGAAGGAATCATACTTCGTGTCATGCGCGCCTGATGAACCGGTATGCGTCTTGTAATCCACCCAGTCAGCGTTTGCGTCAAACACGTCATCCGGAGAATCCGAGCTGTTCAGCCCCCAAATATCACTGCAGATATTGGTGGTAGCCATCTTATACTCAATTCCTCCCTCAGTGTAGCCAACGCATCCGTCCTCATAATTCGTATTGCCGCTTGCGTCTGCCGCCTTGAACATGGACGGCTTGCCAAGTCCCGGCTTGCCGCTCATATAGAACAGCCTGTCCACATGTGTGGTGAAGGACAACCCCATCTTCTGTCCCCAGATGGAACCGCCTGCCGAATTCTTGTTTGTCATCCCTACACTGGACGGATCCACGCTCAGCGCCAGGATCAGAGGAACATCCAGAACGCGTCCTCCGTCACTCAGCGGCCCGTCTCCCGAATTAGCCCATGTATCCGTGGTATTCACCATCTGCCAGCCCACATAAAGGTTATCGTCATCCCATGCGGCAAACAGCGCGTATGTATCCAGCACACAGTTCTCATGGCCGCCCTTCCAGTGGTTTGCCACATCCCATGCAGCTCCCTTTGCGATCATCATCGACTCATCCCAGTCTGACGCATCTCCATCAATCGTAATAGTTGCCTGTTTTCCAACTCCGGTACCATTCGTGGAATAGTATTTGGAAGGAAGCGTTCCGGTTCCCGCCAGCTTCGACGGGATCGTATCCTCTCTCTCATCTACTGTCTTCTTGAACTTCTTATGGTAAGTGAATGTCTGTGTCTCCTCCAGCTTATCATTTGCCGCGGTCACCTTCACAGTCACGTCCCTGTCAGCGATCTTGCCCTGGCCGATCACAACCTCTGCCGAAAGCTCTCCATCGCTGTCATTCTTGAACTCCTTTTCCGGACCACCGTCCACGGAGTAGGTTCCCCTGTTGGAATTACGGAGAATATACTTCACAACTGCAGTCTCCGTCTCAAAGGTATCACCGTCATCATACTTGCCCGCCTGCTGCACAATCGGCGTGTCACCTACAATACCGCCTTTGTACTGATATGTTACAGTGATCGTTGCTTCTGTATAAAGGCCTGTCGCGTTCTTAGGCGTTTCAACCAGCTCATAGCCAGCAAGCGACGGTACAGGCGTCTCATATTTTTTGCCCACCTCACCGGTCAGCGTCTGGTCAGGTGCAATGGACTTACCCGTCTCGCTGTCCACATACTTCACTATTACAGTACCCGTCTTTACCGGTTCAGGATCCGGTTCAGGCTCTTCTATCACAACCTTGGTAAAGCTGCCGTTACTGTAGAGCATCGGCGTGCCCTTCGTATAGTCCACGCCGGGCTGCTTCGCGGCAGGTTCCTGATTATTGCCGTCATTGAAAATGACCTTCGCGCTCGTCATCGTGGAAGGAAGGTTGTAGCCATAGGTATCCTCTCCCAGACTGGTCATCGCAGCGCCCGGCCATGCGCCATTGTTTGTATTTCCATCTACATATGCGTAACAGTTGATCGTCGTACCCCAGCCGGACGGCTTCTTGAAATAAATATCATAGGTTCCGTCGATCACGCTCTTCTGTTTCTTAAACGTCTTGGACTCCTTGATCTGTCCATTCTTGCCTGTACCCTTCACCGTAACAGTGACGCTCTCGCCGTCCTTCAAGGTGGAGCCAACCGTAATGGTGTCGCCGTTCTTGAAGGAGCCGGACTTGCCCTCAGAGGTCTCATAGGTGGCATCCGTCACATTCGCAGCTGTCAGCTTCACCGTCAATGTCTTCTGGAAGGTGTCTGATCCGGTTGCGGACAAAACACCGATGGAAGGCTGATCCGGATCCGGTTCTGAAGCATTGTAAACCACTGCGATCTTTCTTCCATCCAGCTTACCGGAAATCTTGCCGCCTGAAACAGTAAAGGTTCTGCCCGAAACCTGATCCTTGTAGGTGCCGTCAGCCATGCTCGTCTCATTGTTGATATCCGTCTCGCCGCCGAGATTGATGATACAGGTTCCTTTCGTGCCACGGTCGATCTGCAGGATCTGAGAACTTCCGTTTGGATTTCTCAATGTCTCCGGCTGTCCCTTCATAGCATTGCGGAAAAAGTTGACCGCAACCACCTCCGGCGCTTTGAACTGGTCATTGCCCTTCGCGCCGAGTACATTGTTGCCCCAGTAATTGCCGCCGGAACCATTAGAGCCGTCCGGCCTGCTATAAAACAGCGGCGTACCCTGTTTTCTGGCCGCGATCACCGCCCAGCACAGGCGGATCTGCTCATCCGTCATCCATGCGGAATCATGGTCATTGCAGTAGGTGTCATGCGATTCCACCCATGTCACCAGACTATCCGGCGTCGCATGCTGCCAATCAGAGATCGCGCCGGTTGAGAAGTTATTATCCCTGATCTTCTCCCTCAGAATATAGCCATAGCTGCTGGCAGTCATACGCATATACTCCGCATACTCCCGCTCAGGCACATTATTTCCCTGCAGGACCTCACCATAAGTAAAGATCCTGTCCTTGTCAGAAAGGGTAATGCCATTCACGGATTCCTTGCCGGTCGCTACCGGCCAGAAATTGTTTTTCGGGCTCTTGGGATCTGTCGGATCCGAAGGAACGCCAATATGCTTCGCCGTATCATAGCGGAAGCCGTCGCAGCCACAGGCGATCAGGTCGTTCAGATATTTAAGGAAATACTCCTGAAATCCCGGATTTTCAGTATTGACATCCGGAAGTCCGCCCATCATACCGGTTGTGCAGGCCAGACGATTACTCCAGGTCCAATCCCCGTTGTTCTGGATCTCCCTTTTTCCGTTCTCATGATACAGGTCTCCGCCTGCAGCATTATACAGATCCTGTGAAACCACAGAATAATCCGGCGATGTATGGTTCGGAATCACGTCCACGATGACCTTGATGCCATACTTGTCCGCTTCCTCGCACATTGCCTTGAAATCATCCCTGGAACCGAGCTGATAATTGCCGATCTTCCAGTCTGTCGGCTGGTACTGCCACCACCAGCAGCCATCCGTTCCGTGGCTCTGGTCGCTTCCCATCAGCTTCATATTGCTATATGTATCCTTGCACTTATTCGCCGGTGATGTCTGCACCGTTGAAAATCCTGCCTCCGCGATATCCTTCATGTTCTCCTTAATCGTATTGAAGGACCAGCACCACGCATGCAGGATCGCGCCATCCTGGATATCCTCCGTCAGATTGTGCGCCGCCGCGTTTGAAGCCGCCTCAACGCTGGCAATCTGTTCGGTGTCAATACCTGCGATCCTGCTTACCCAGTCCACCGGGGCGCCGGTCAGCGTCATGACAGCCGCCATGCAGACTGCAAGTATCCTCTTGTAGAGCACCATCTTTTTGCTCATAGTCTTATTCTCCTTTTCTGGTTATTGTAGTCATCAGGTTATCATCAGGCAGAAAAATCATGATCTCCTGCCAGCCACACGCTGCGAATCCGCTTACTCATCAGGCCGTTCCGCCAGCGATTCAGTGAAACAGGCGGAAGCTGCAATCACCAGTACAGTTCCCGCGCTTGTCCTGCTTCGAGGACCACTCCCCCCTTTCTTCCCGGACACATATGATACAACCCCTCTACTACCTACTATCATTATATGAAAAATATCAATTGCTTCAATTGACAATTCAGACAATTAAATCTGACTATTTGTACAAAAAAGAAAAGGCAGGAACAAATGATTCCTGCCCTTTTGTTGAGATTTCACACCCGTTTTTGACGTATCTTTCAATTTTACACCTTGTTTTTGTTAGTATTGCACAACATTATTTTTGATATTTTCTCTGCCGCACAATCTCATACGCCAGAACACCGGCGGCCACCGACGCATTCAGGGAATCGATATCCCCGTGCATTGGAATAGAAGCAACATAATCACACTTCTCCCTCACGAGGCGGCTGACGCCGCTTCCCTCATTTCCGATCACCAGGCCGATAGGACCGGTCAGGTTCTGACGGTACATCACCTCTCCCCCCATGTCAGCGCATACAAACCAGATTCCCTTCTCCTTCAGCTCCTCCATGGTCTTGCCGAGGTTTGTCACCTTCGCAACCGGCGTATAATTCACCGCGCCCGCCGAAGCCCTTACCGCAGCTGCCGTCAGTCCGGCCGCCCTCCTCTTGGGTATGATCACGCCATGCGCCCCGCACAGGTTCGCCGTGCGGATGATCGCCCCCAGATTATGCGGATCCTCGATCTCATCCAGAAGAAAGAGAAACGGCTCCTCTCCCCTGCTCTTTGCGATTTCCAGGATATCCTTCACCTCAGCATACGCATAGGCAGCAGTCTGCGCGATCACGCCCTGGTGCTTCCCGGTGGCGGACATCTGATCCAGCCTCTCCTTCGACACATAATTGATCATGCAGCCCTGCTTTCCCGCCAGCCTTCGTATCGTATTAATGGCACCATCATGGCAGCCATCCTGAATATACAGCTTGTCCACAGTCTTTCCGGCGCGAAATGCCTCCGTCACCGCATTGCGCCCTTCCACTGTGTATTCCTCATATCTCATGTCTGCTATCTCCTTCTTCCAACGCCTCCAGGCACATTTTTACCACGTCAACCAGCCTGTCAAAATCCTCCTTTAGATACAGATAGCCGAGCACTGCCTCCAGCCCGGTGGCGTTCCGGTAATCCGACCTTGATGCATTCTTCGCCTTACTGTAAGGGTTGGCGTTTCTCCCCCGCCTGTAGACAGCCTGCTCCTCCTCCGTCAACTGGCCGAGGACAGCCAGAACCATTTTCGACTGTGCCGGCGCACACACGATCCTGCTCACTTCCCTGTGGTATTTATTCGCCTGCTTATTCACCCTGCCAACCTCAATGGTTCTGACCATCAGGTCAAACACACCGTCCCCGATATAGGCCAGCGCCAGCGGCGAGTACTGCTCCGCCGCGCCGTGCCTGATCTGAAACTGTTCCTTAAAATAGGCAAATCCTTTTATTTCCTCTTCCACTTCACACCTTCTCTTGTATCCTCCAGCAGAATGCCCTCCGCGGCAAGCTGGTTTCTGATTTCGTCCGCCCTCGCGAAATCTTTCGCCTTCCTGGCAGCCTGTCTCTCAGCGATCAGCGCCTCAATCTTGTCATCCAGCAGCTCTTCTTTTACCTCTGTCTGGATGCCCAGAATATCACAGAGTTTTCCGATCTTCTCATATACTTCAGAGATGACTGCCTTTGCCGACGTTTCCTTAAGGCCGGTATTCGCCAGCTTCACCATCTCGAAGATCACCGAGATCGCGTCAGCCGTATTCAGGTCGTCCTCCATCGCCTGTTCAAACCGGTTCACATATTCCTGTACACGAGAAGACAATTCCTGTTCCTTCTGATCCAGTTCCCTGTCCTCAGCCTTTGCCAGCAAATCCGAAAGGCGTCCCATCGCATTCAAGATCCGCTCCAGCGAGGACTTCGCGGATTCCACCAGCTGGTCCGAGAAATTCAGCGGGCTTCTATAATGCGCGCTCAGGATAAAGAAACGGATCACCTGCAGCGGATATTTTTCCCCGATCTCCCGAATCGTAAAGAAATTGCCGAGGGATTTGGACATCTTCTCGCCATCTATCCTCAAAAATCCATTGTGCATCCAGTATCTCGCAAATTCCACCCCGTTCGCCGCCTCGCTCTGCGCAATCTCATTTTCATGGTGCGGAAAGATCAGATCCTCGCCGCCCGCGTGGATATCGATAATATTGCCAATATACTTCCTTGACATCACCGAGCATTCCAGATGCCAGCCCGGTCTGCCCTCTCCCCAGGGAGACGGCCAGCAGGGCTCGCCCTCCTTCTTCGGCTTCCACAGCACAAAGTCCAGCGCGTCCTCCTTCTCCTGTTCGCCTGCCACCTGGATTGAACGATGACCCGCCTCCAGATCGTCAATGTTTTTTCCGGACAGCTTTCCATACCCCGGAAAGCTCCTCGTCCGGAAATACACCGTTCCATTCACCTCATAGGCAAAACCCTTGTCGATCAGCGTCCGGATCATCTCGATCATATCCGGTATCTCCTCCGTCGCCTTGGGATGCACCGTCGCCTCCATGACATTCAGCTCCTGCATATCCTTCTTTACCTCGCGGATGAAGCGTTCTGAAATATCAGAAGACGGAACCCCTTCCTCCAGGGCTCTCCGTATGATCTTGTCATCCACATCCGTAAAATTGGACACATAATTGACGTCATACCCCTTGTACAGCAGATATCTCCGAAGTGTATCGAACACGATCATCGGCCTCGCGTTTCCGATATGGATATAGTCATATACCGTCGGCCCGCACACATAAATGCCAACCTTGTTTTCTTCTATAGGAACAAACTCCTCTTTTTTTCTGGTCATCGTATTATAGATCTTCATATTCTGTTCCAAACCTCCGCCTATTCATTCACATATTCCGGCAGCTTCAGCGCCTGTCATTCCCGTCCTCAATCCTGCTTCTCCTGTGCCGGACAGCCCTTGCAGCCCCCACAGTCCTCGCACGACGCGAACGAGTCCGGTTCCACGGGCTCCACATACCTGTAGTTATCCACCGTCTCCAGCAGGCAGACCGCCTGCGCGCTGATTCCCTCGCCGCTTCCGGTAAATCCAAGCCCCTCCTCCGTGGTTGCCTTGATGTTAACCTGGTCCACCGTAAGCCCAAGCGCCTCCGAGATCGCAACAACCATATCCGGAAGAAATGGCGCAAGCTTCGGACGCTGCGCGATCACAGTCGCGTCAATATTGCTGATGACATACTGCCTCTCGTCAAGCAGCCCCTTCACATGCCGGAGCAGGCCGATACTGTCCGCCCCCTTATAGGCCTCATCCGAATCCGGAAAATGCTTTCCGATATCGCCAAGGGCGGCAGCGCCCAGAAGCGCATCCATGATCGCGTGTGTCAGCACATCCGCGTCCGAATGTCCGAGCAGTCCCTTTTCATAAGGAATATTAACTCCACCAAGGATCAGTTTCCTTCCCTCCACCAGTTTGTGTACATCATATCCTGTTCCTATCCGCATTCCGTTTCTCCTTTCTTTTTAAAAGATTCATAGTGGATTGCCTGTAACAGCTCCAGCAAAAATTCGTATACCCGCTTTACAGATGCCACATCCATCCGTTCAGACGTTGTATGGATATCCAATATATCAGGCCCCATGGAAATGCAATCAAGCTCCGCGATCTTTCCGGCCAGCAGCCCGCACTCCAGGCCGGCGTGGATTCCCGTCACCTCCGGCTTTCTGCCATACAGCTCTTCAAACACAGACACAGCCCTCGTCCGCAGCACCGATTCCTCCCTGTACTCCCAGGCAGGATAATCTCCCTGCCGGATCGTGGAACCGCCCCCGGCCGCAACGATCTCCTCCACCGTGGCAGCCAGTTCTCCCTTTTCCTCCGCCATGCTGCTCCTCACGGAATACTGAAGAAAAAGGTGATCGTGTTCAAGCCGCATAATACCCAAATTCAGAGAGGTCTGTACCAGGCCTCTGACATTCCCGCTCATCGCCTGCACGCCATTGGGAAGTGAGTGAAGCAGTTCTGCCAGCTTGACAGCTGCCTTCCGGCTAATCCCGTTCCGTTTCTCCGTTTTCCCTGTTTCACGCATGGAAATCTCCAGCTCCGGATCCGTCCCGTCATACTGCTCCCGAAGCCTCCCCGTAATCCGGCAAAGCCTCTCTTTAATCTGTTCCCCCTCTCCGGAAGGAATTCCAATCTCCGCCCAGGCGGTTACCGGAATCGCGTTATCCTTATTTCCGCCCTCCATGGCGCAAACTACAGGATCCACACCGTTGAATAATTCTCTCAGCACATTACCGAGAAGAAAAATGGCGTTGGCACGACCCTTATGGATCTCGCAGCCGGAATGTCCGCCCGTCAGCCCGCTGACCGTAAGCCTGTACCAGTCCCGTTCCCCTGACTGCTCCCTTTCAACCGGAATCCGGGAGATCAGGGACACGCCGCCTGCACAGGAGGTGAGAAAGATCCCCTCCTCCTCCGAGTCCAGGTTGATCATACGGCGGCCGTTCAGCATGGACAGGTCAATCTCCCTCGCCCCCTCCATGCCGACCTCCTCCGACACCGTGATCACACATTCCAGCGGCGGATGCGGAATGTCCGCATTTTCCGCGATTGCCAGCATATAGGCAACCGCGATCCCGTCATCTCCTCCCAGGGTGGAATCCTCTGCATATACATAAGCCCCGTCTGTCGCAAGCCTCAATCCCTCCCGTTCCATATCAAGGTCAGAGTCCTCGCGCTTTTCACACACCATATCCATGTGTCCCTGCAGGATCAGGGGGTCGTCATCCTCGTACCCGGCGCTGGCCGGAATAAACAAGATCACGTTGCCAAGCTTATCCTGCACTGCCCGAAGCCCATGAGAACCCGCAAACTTCATGAGATAATCGCTGATCTGTTGTTCATGGTAGGACCCATGGGGTATGGCGCAGATCTGTTCAAAATAGTAAAACACCCTTTCCGGTTCCAATCCAGACAATATACTCATCTTTACTCTCCTTAACGTATTTATTTCGTAACTACTCAATATCTCATGTACAAACCGATCGAGAAAGTGTATCGTTTCGCAAACATCCGATTGTTATCTGTGGTATCCGTTTCCCTATGAACGGTAGTCTCCATTGATCCTTACATAATCATAAGTCAGGTCACAGCCCCACGCCTTTGCTGTTTTTTCACCCTGATGAAGGCTGATATTTACAAAAATCTCATCCTTTGCCAAAACCTCCTTCGCAAACTCCTCCGAAAACGGAATTCCGGATCCATTCCTGCACACGGGCAGGACTCCGGCTTCCGACGCGAGATCAACGTCAACCCGGGTGATATCAAACTCAGCCTCCGCATAGCCGACCGCGCAGAGGATCCGTCCCCAGTTGGCGTCCTCCCCAAATATAGCGCATTTAAACAATGGCGACCGCACCACGCTTTTCGCCACGATAATCGCTGTGTCCAGATCCTTTGCCTCTGACACCCGGCACTCAATCAGCTTGGTAGCGCCCTCCCCATCCTTGGCAAGCATCCTGGTCAAATTCATCATTACAATATACAGAGCCTGGCGAAATACATCATATGTGCCATCCTCTTCAGACACCTCCTGCCCGCCAGCCACGCCGTTTGCCATCACGCAGACCATATCATTGGTCGAAGTATCTCCGTCTATGCTCAGGCAGTTATAGGTGATCTTCGTCACCTCCTGAAGTGCTTTTTGAAGCAGGATGGAGGAAATCGCCGCATCTGTCGTAATAAAATTCAGCGTCGTGGCCATGTTGGGGTGGATCATTCCGCTACCCTTCGCCATTCCTCCCAGCGTACATTTTGTTCCGCCAAGATCAAAAGAAACCGCCGCCTCCTTCGGAACCGTATCCGTAGTCATAATCGCGTTGACAGCCGCCGCATTTCCCTCATAAGACAAGCCCTGTACCAGTTCCCCGATATGATCCTCGATGGGTTCTATCGGAAGGATCTGGCCGATCACCCCTGTAGAGGCAACCACCACCTCATCCTTTTCAATTCCCAGCGCCTCCGCCGTAAGCTCTGCCATCCGCTCCGCCTTTTTCTCGCCATCCGCGTTGCAGGTATTGGCGTTCTTTGAATTGGCGATCACCGCCCTCGACATACCGCCTGTCGCTTCCAGATGTCTGCGCGTCACGGTAATCGGAGCGCCTTTCACCTTATTCGTAGTATATACCGCCGCTGTCTGGCAGGCAGTGTCGCTTACCAAAAGCGCAAGATCATTCTTGTTTTTATCCGGATTCAATCCGCAGTTTAATCCGTTTGCCCGGAACCCCTTTGCCGCGCAGACGCCTCCCTCAACATATTCATATCCCTCAAATTTTTCCATCCTTATCCTCCTGTTCTGATTCCTGACTATCTTGATTCCCGTATCTCCTGATTCCTGACTATTTCCAGCAGAACTCCCCCTGCATATTCAAAAAGCCTGTCACTGATCTCTCCCGACGCTATTTTCAGGCTTCGCGCCCTCTGCCTCCCCTTCATGTTCCGGCTCTGCATCCTGTGTCCGACTGCTTTCTGCCTCTTCAGAAGAAACCTGCCCATCAGCCTCCTGCTCTTCATTCCGTCCCTTTTTTCCCTGCTTCGGCGGCTCGCCTTCATACATGGTGTCTCCGACCTGCTGGACCGCAACCACTTCTTCAACCTCCAGGCGCTTCTCCAGCCAGGCCTTCGCTCTCTGCATCTCCTCCGCTGAAATGGCCGTTTCCATCTGAAGCACCACCACCAGCTTTTCCCTTTCCCTTCCACTCAGATAACCGGCATACACCGCAGTGACAGATGGATAGAGTACCCGCAGCTCATCCTCGATCCCGGCCACGTCCAAATCCTTCTCCTTGTAGGCGGAAAGCTCAGACGCAACCGCCAGAAGCTCTGCCTGCAGGGCCTGATAATCCTCTTCATTCTCCGCCGTGAGCAGGCTCGTCTGCTTATTCACATAAGCCTCCAGCTCATCCGTTGTCACCCCTGCCCGCACCTTGGTCTGATGCACCTTGAGCTTCAGACTGTCAATGTGGTAGTTCTTCATCGCCTTCTTCAGGTCTTTGATCTCCTCATCACTCAGCGTGTTTCCGATCACAGCTACATTGAGCTCCTTGCTCTTATCATCCACACTGTACTTTACAACCTGCGTATTGTCAAACTGGAACTCCTTTTCCATATAGCTGACCACATTGTTTTCAAATACTGTCTTTTTCGCTATATCAGCGGCAAAATATACAGACGGAACGATAGCCACCACCGCAATCATGATCAAACGCATGTGAATCTGCTTCTTTGTCTCCGGATTTGCCTTGTTCTTTGACGGCAGCCTGAGAAACACCGTGATCAGCATGGTAGAGATCGCGATAAACACACCGTTGATCGTAAACAGGTACATCGCGCCCGCGAAATATCTCCAGTTTCCAACCGCCAATCCGTATCCAGCCGTACATAACGGCGGCATCAGCGCGGTCGCGATCGCCACGCCCGGAATGATGTTGGATTTTTCCTTTCTCGTCGTCCCGATCATGCCGGCCAGTCCGCCGCTGATCGCGATGATCACGTCCCACACTGCCGGACTCGTTCTGGCCAGCAGCTCCGATCCCGCTGTCTTGATCGGCGTCAGGGCAAAATATGCCGTCGACGTCGCAAGCGCCACCACCACCTCAAAGAGCAGGATCGTTGCGGAACGCTTCAGCAGATCCATATCATGGATCGCAACTGCAAAGCCCATTCCCATGATCGCGCCCATAAGCGGGGAAACCAGCATCGCACCGATAATGACTGCGGTGGAATTCATGTTAAGTCCCACCGACGCGATAAAAATGGCGAGGATCAGAATGCACATATTTGTTCCGCGAAGAACTACTCCGGACTCAATCCGGTCCGCGATCTCCTCATAGGACGCCTGATCAGAATTCAGATTGAACGCAGCGTGAAACAGCCTCTTAAAGCTGTATGGATTCCTTCTGACCGCCTTAATCTCCCTCGCTTCCGGCTGCCTGCGCATGTTTTCCTCCCCGACCGTCAGCTTCTGTCCATCCTGTGTTTTATTCGCAGCCGGCGCCTCCTGTTCACCCGGCGGCTTCTGTGAAGCTCCATGCCTCTCACCTGCTATCCGTAAAGGCTTGCCTGTATTCTCCCTCTCCGGGTTTCTTCCATTATTCCCGGCTGTTTTTTTCTTCACAATACATTCCCCCTGTTTCCTCTTGACATACCTGCCAGCCATTATTTACAATAAAGCTGTTAAGCCATTCCCGACATTCCCCGCGGCAAGGCGGCTTGCCGGACTGTGCTGTTCCGGAACAAAGCCAGAACAAACCGTAACTGTTCAGCAGATACCAAACAGTTACGCAGCGGGTGAAGCTTTCGCATCCCGATTCACCCGCTGCACGACATAATATACTGTTTGGGCACAGTCTGCGCAATAAATGTACACACCTGCCGAGTAGTTACAACAAACCAACACATATAACATCATAGAACAAAAAAGGAGATTTTTCAATATGTCAAATGCAAATATTCCCAAGGATCCAATGATCTTGTTGAGCCTGATCAACACAAAACTGCGGGATGAGTACTCATCCCTCGAAGAACTGTGCAGTGCGCTCCCGATTTCAGAGGAGGAGCTGCGCAGCCGGCTGGATGCCATCGGATACAGCTACGAGCCATCTGTCAACCGTTTTGTATAACGTACGAAAAACCGGACATTTCTGTCCGGTTTTTCTGATCGTTCTATTACTTCTTGATCTTCGCTTTCTTGCTGACGCCCTTTGCTTTCAGCATTGTCTTATAAGCGCCGAGCTTGCTCTTCGGAACCTTGATGGTCGCCTTCGTGTAGATTCCCTTGAAGGCCTTGCCGCCAACATTCTTCTTGGTAAGCCTTGTCGTCTTAATCGTGATCTTTTTCAGCTTCTTGCAGTTAAAGAACGCTTTGCTGCCAATCTTCTTCACCTTGCCGGGGATCGTGATGGATGTCAGCTTCGTACATCCCGCGAACGCCTCAGCGCCAATGGATTCCAGATTGCCATTCAGGGTAACTTTTTTCAGCTTCTTACAGTCGTTGAACGCGTTGCTGCCGATGGCGGTCACATTCGAACCGATGGTCACTGTCTGCAGATTCTCGCTTCCAGCGAATGCATCGTCCGCAACCGCTGTCACACGGTAAGACTTGCCGCTGATCGTTACCTCTGCGGGTACGCTTACCGCGGAAGCAGTATCATCCGCGCTCAGCGCATACTCAACCGTCGCCGCACCGGTCACCTTGTAGAAGCCCTTGCCCGTGCTGTCCTCCTTGGTATCTCCCACCTGGACAGGAGCCTCCGTTGCCGGTGTCTGCTGCTTCGGCTGCTCTGTCGTCGATGTCTGCTGCTGTACCTCAGCATAGGTGTAAACCACCTCGATCGTGCCAGCCGCAAACTGTCCCACCGCATTAGAAGGCTTGGTCAGAAGCTGGTAGCTCTTTCCTCCCCAGGTTATGGTCTGGGACGCGTTGGTGTTATACGCCGCACCGACTGTGCCTGTCAATGTCTGCGCCTGGGCAATCTCTACACCCGTCTGGTTTCTGAATCTCGCTATTACAGTTCCTGTCGCGGCAGCAGACTCCTTATCCGCATACACATAGGTCACAACGATCGTCTGCGCTGTAAAGGTTCCGATCGGAGATCCCTGTGTCGTCTTCAGATTATAAGTTTTGCCTCCCACTGTAATAGTCGGAACCGCTGTGGCGGTATATGTAGTGCCAACCGTTCCTGTCAATGTCTTGGACTGCGCAAGTTCCTGGCCTGCCTCATTCACATAACAGATCTGGACTGTTCCCGTTGTCTGTCCGGGGTTCGTTCCGGGATCTGTTCCGGGATCTGTTCCGGGATCTGTTCCGGGATTTGTTGCCTGCTGTGCCGAAGTATAAATGTAAATTACAAAGATATCCGCAACCGTATATTTGCCGGAAGCATTCCTCGGCTTTGCCTTCAGCAGATAGGTGCCGGACTGTCCGACAATCGCCGGAACCGCATTGGTTGTGTAATCCTCTCCAACCGTGCCGGTAATCATCTGGGAATCAGCAATCTCCTCACCGTTCTCGTTTACATATTTTACAAATACATTACCAATGTTTTCTGCCTTCTGAACCGTTGACTTATATACACAGATAACCGTAATCTGGCTGGCTGTGTAACGTCCGGCAGCGTTATCCGGTACATTTTTGAGCTGATATACCTGCTCATTCGCAATGATGATCGGCGAAACCTCCACATTGTAGGCGTCCCCTATCGCTCCCTCCAGTGTAAGCGGAGCTGAAAGCTCTTTTCCATTCTCATCTACATAGGAAACGGAAACCCTGCCCTTTTGTACCGGCTGCGCGGATACCTCATATACATAGGTCACCACAATATCCGCAGACATATACTTGCCTTCCGCGTTGCCCGGATTCTGGCTCAATACATAAGTCTTATTTCCGATCGTCAGGGAGGAAACCATATCCGTCTTGTAAGCGGTTCCCACTGTTCCCGTCATCACTCTCGACTGAATGATCTCCTTGCCTGTGGTATCCACATACTTGATGATCACCCTGCCGTTTTCTGCCGCAGCGGATTCAGCCTTGTAAACATATACCACCTCGGTCTCCCCCAAGGTGTAAGTTCCATTGGCGTTGGACGGCGTCGTTAACAGCTTGTAGACCTTGTCTCCAATCGTAATCGTATTGTCCGCTGCCGAGGTATAGTTTTCTCCAACC
This sequence comes from uncultured Clostridiaceae bacterium, assembly GCA_946185495.1. Lineage (GTDB taxonomy): Bacteria > Bacillota > Clostridia > Lachnospirales > Lachnospiraceae > CAG-590. The sequence goes on from CAMHJT010000011.1 coordinate 24,056, forward strand.
CTGCCCTGCATGCTGATCCGATCCTTGAGATCAATACCCGTCTCATCCGTGAAACGGATCACAACCTTTCCAAGCTCAATCTTTTCTGCTGTCTCCTCATACACGAATACAACCGTAGTATCCTGCTCCGCATAGGATCCCGCCGCTATACCCGGAGTTGTCTTTAACTGATAGGTCTTGCCATTATAATTCAGCAGGGCTGAAGCTGTGATCTGATAGGTCTCACCAACTTTTCCTGTCCTGCGCTCGGTATCCGCAATCTCCACACCAGTTGTATCCACATACTTCACAACTACAGTTCCCTGTTTTCCAGGTGCCGGTGTATCCTTCACCTCGCTGTACATATAAATGACAACGATATCAGATTCCGTAAAGCTTCCTGCCGCATTCTTAGGTGAAACGGCAAGCTGGTAGTTTTTGCCATTTGCTGAGATGGTTGCCGGAGCCGTCGTTGTGTATGCCTCTCCAACATTGCCCGCCTGTACCTGCTGTTCCGCAAGCTCATTGCCTGCCATGTCAATAAACTTCACCGCAACAGAGCCCGTTTTCTTGTCATCCGAATTCTGAATCGCCTCATATACAAATGTATATTCCACTGCCTGCTTGCTATAGGTTCCGGTAGCCGCCTTCTGGTCTGCCCGGATCTGGTAAGTAACATTTCCTGCTTTGATGGTCTTCTCCACCGTAACAGTATAATCGTCGCCAATTACGCCGGTCACGGTTTTGGAATCCTTGATCGAATTGCCATCCGCATCCACATACTTCACAACATAGCTGCCCTGTCCTTCCGGCGTCTCTTCCAGCTTGTACTTAAATACAACATTGTCGCCGTCATTTTCGGTAAAGGTTCCCTTTACAGGGCTGGCGCTCGAAAGCTTATAAGTCTTCTGATTATAGATGATGGTATCCTCTGCGGCAATTTCATAATCAGTTCCAACAACGCCGGACTTGGAGCCCTTCGGGGCGATCTCCTCATTAGCCTCATTGACATACATGATCATAACACTGCCTGTTTTAACCGGATCCGTGGAAAGCTCATATTCAAATGTAACCGTGATATCCTTTTCTGTATATTTGCCGGTTGCGGAACCTTGTCCACTCTTTAACAGATATACCTTATCTCCCACAGTGATCGTGCTCTCGCCCGCGATATCATAAGCGGTTCCAACCTTGCCTGTCTTGGTCACGCTCTTGGCAATCTCCTTGCCCTCCGCGTCCACATATTTTACAATGACCTTGCCGTCCTTCTCAACAACCTCACCGCCGGAGGAATATCCGTAGACAACAGTTGTCTGTGTTGCTGCAAATTTTCCCTTCGCGTTAGCCGGTGTCGTTTTAAGCTCATAGCCATCCATCTCAGCCGGATATGTCTGGTAAGCGTCTCCCTCCAGACCGACACGGTAGATAGATTTAAGAACCTTCTCCGTTGCCTCGTCCACGTAGTTGACAGTTACCTTGCAGGGATCGCCTGACGCGATCACAACCTCCTTAAAGGTTCCATCCGACGCGCCCTTAACCAGCTCCACAGATCCGCTGATATCCTCCGGATCCTTCATATTCGGCGTACTTCTCCAGCTCTGATCCGCAGTGAAAATGATTGCCTTTACCTTGGTGGTAATGGAATCATTGCTGTAAACATAATAATCTCCGTCTGCCTTCATGACCTCGCCCGGCCATGCACCGGTATAAGCTGCCGCTGCCTGATGCGTGCTGTCATAAACATATATCTGTGGCGCAGCGGTAAAGTCAGATTTCTTCACCCTGATAAACAGGCCCGCGCTTGCCACTCCGACCTGCGGCTCATCCGATCTTGTATAGGTATAGGTCGCGGTCACATCCTCGCCCGGATGATCGGACTCTGCAGTTCCCTTGCCCTTGACATTGATCGTTGTCTTCTCCTTGTACGCGGTGTCACCGCCAAAGGTAATCTCTACGGAATCCGTAAATGACTTCTCAGCGCCGCCGTTTACCTGATAAACGGTATCTGTCATATTCTGCGCAGTCACCTTCACGGTAATCTGGTCATCCGTATATACGCCGCCCGGCGCGCTTCCCTTGGAAACTCCGGCTGCGAACTTCGCCTTAGCCGTCTGGTTTCCGCCGCCATCCTTCGGCTCGGCAAGCAGGATCACGCCCTTTGCGTCACATGTAACATTCACCTGGCCGCCTGCTACCGTATACTCCTCACCGGAATACTCATCCACAAGGGTGGTGCCATCCTCAAATACGCCCGTCACGCTGACATCATAACTGCCCGCTTTCCTCGGAAGGGAAACTACCACCTTGTCCTCGTAATCGGTCACTTTTTCCTTGCCAACTGTCGCTTTGCCCGTATAGGTTCTGCTGAAGGTATAAGGTGACGCTGAAAGCTTTGTATGCTGTCCCGCGCCCACTGCGATATGGTTTCTTCTGAAACGCCCTACCTTCTGCCATACTGTCAGGCGGTCAGTATCCATGCTGTCCCAGTTCATCTGGGAACGAACCGCCTGGTCGGACGGCGCGTTATACTTCGGCCTGCCTGACTCGTCTCCATAATAAGTCTGTACGCCGCCCGGCAGCAAAAGAAGTGAAAGACCGGACTGTCCGCCGTCTCCCACTGTCGTCTGGGAACCTCCAGCCGTATCATGGGAAGAAATATAGCTTAATACATTGAAGCTCGGATCACTGTTGATCTGGCTGGCATAACCAGAATAAGTTCCATCCAGGGACTCAGGCGCCTTGCTGGCATTCCCCTGGAAGTCAAAGTTAATCATGGAATCAAACGCACCAGTTGTAAAATACTGATCCTTTCCAACGCCATGTCCCCAGTGCTCTCCTGTCATCCAGAAGTCATCTGTCCACTGTGCGCCCGGCTTGTCCGGATGAGCCTGTCTCCACTCCTTCAGTGCGCCCTTGCAGGCGTCATGAAGCTTCTTCCACTCCGAAACCTCCACATGCTTGGCTGTATCGCAGCGGAAGCCGTCCACGCCGTACTTGCGCACCCACTCGCTGAGCCATGCCGAGATATAGCCAGTCACGCTGGGGCTTAAGCCCGCCGCCTGCAGGGAGGCGTTGGTCATCGCAACCTTCTCGTTATAGTTTCCTTCCTTTGTCCACTTCGCCTTCAGGATACCGGGAATGCCGGGATCACTGGTGGTCTCGGTCTTGAAATCCGGAAGGCCGTCCAGGCACTTCATGGTATCTCCACCTTCACTCTCGCTTCCCTCATAACCGCCAAGACGGGATCCGATCGCACGGATCCAGCTAGGTCCCCACCAGTTGGTCACCCAGTCACCGGAGGGATCCATCATTCCTGAAGAACCATTCTTCTCAGCCTCGCCTGTATAGTCATTAAACCAGCTATACTGCGTCTCACTCCAGTTAAAATAGATGTCTTCCCAATTGGAAGCCAGCCTGCCAAATCCATACTCATTCGCGGTATAAGCATCCGCGTATCCGGCATGGTTCATAACGATATCGAATACGACACGGATACCATGCTCATGCGCTGTATCGATAAATTCCTCCAGATCCTTCTCCGTACCCATGTTGCCGTCCACATTGGTGTAATCCAGCACATAGTAGCCATGGTACGCGTAGTGCTTGAATCCCTGGCTGCAGAGCGCTCCATGAATCTGCTCATACGGAGCCGTGATCCAGATCGCGTTGGTACCCAGCGCGTCAAAGTATCCATCATTGATCTTATTCGTCAGTCCCTTCAGGTCACCGCCGTGAAAGGTACCGATCCTTGTCTGATAGCTCGCGGCGTCCTTCTCATTTACAGATCTGCCGTAAGCATGGTCATTGGTGGTATCGCCATTCTCAAAACGGTCCGTCAGAACAAAGTACATGTTCACGTTGTCCCAGGAAAACGGCGTATCCACATTCGCAGCGAACTGTTTGTCCGGGTCATAGCTTACGCGCTTCGAAGCCAGCATCTCATCCACCAGCTCCTCGCTCTCCGCGTTCATGGAAATCGCCCCGGAATCATCCATGGTAAACTTCATGACATTGCCACCCTCTATGGCAGAGCCACTCCCATTACTGCTCTCAGCCTGCTGCGCCTGCTCCGCATTCACCTGCAGGGAAGATACACCCGCTCCAGGCAGTGCCATAGCCAGTGCCAGACCCAACGACAAAATTTGTTTTCCTCGTTTTCGTCTCATATGAATCCTCCTTTAAACATAATATAAATTTACGCACTTGTAGTTATTATACAACAAATTGTCCAAAAAAGAAATCTATATTTGCCTCTTTGCACGATTTGTGATAAATTTCACAATGATCATTGTAAATAATGTACAAAACTGCGGCGGTAAAAAACCATTACATTTGGTCTTCCACCGCCGCAGCCGTTTCTTTCCTTAATATGAAATATGATCTGTCACAGCGCGTCCTGATTCATCCGCTGCAGGAGCATGTGTCCGGAGTGTAAATGAACGATCCGTCGGGAGCCGTCCGGTATGTAACAGATTCGTCAAAGGTTAAACTGTTTCGCAACGCGCAGGCCTGCCGATCAGCTTACCTTACTGTTTCTTGTATTTGCATTTTTTCCCGGCACCCTTTGCCTTCATCATCTTCTTATAGGTGCCGCATTTGTTTCCGGGAACCTTGATCACAGCTTTGGAACAGATTCCCTTAAACGCCTTCGCGCCTACCGTCTTCTTGGAGAGCAGCCTTGTCTTAATACTCAGCACCTTCAGCTTCTTACAGCCGTAAAACGCACTCTTTCCGATTCTGCTGACCTTCGCCGGGATAACAACCGACGTGAGCGCCGTGCATTTCTTAAATGCTTCCGCCCCAATGACTGTCAGGCCTTCCGGAAGTGTTACTCTCTTAAGCTTCTTGCAGCCTGCAAACGCATTTTCACCGATCCGTGTCACATTGCTTCCAATTGTCACTTCCTGAAGCTTTCCGCTGCCCTCAAATGCGCCGTCCTCAATCTCCGTCACCCGGTATGTCGCTCCGTTCATCACCACCGAAGCAGGAATGACCACCTTGGCCGTGTCCGCTGCCGGCAGAACAAACGCCACCGTACCGTTTCCTGTCACCATATAATAGCCTGTCTGGCTGTCATCTATCCTGACCGTGTCATCCTGCGTTCCCGCCTGCGCGCCGGTATCTCCACCCTGGGTTCCCGATGTGTCTCCCTCCTGCCGGGAGGACGGAGCTTCCGTGCTGCCCGTTGTCTGACCGGTGCTGCCACCCGGTACCACCGTGCCGCCTCCCGTTGTCTGACCGGTGCTGCCGCCCGGTACCGTCGTGCCGCCTCCTGTTATCTGACCGGTGCTGCCGCCCGGTACCGTCGTGCCGCCTCCCGTTGTCTGACCGGTGCTGCCGCCCGGTACCGTTGTGCCGCCTGTCGTCTGACCGGTGCTGCCGCCCGGTACCGTCGTGCCGCCTGTCGTCTGGCCGGTGCTGCCGCCCGGTACCGTTGTGCCGCCTCCTGTTGTCTGGCCGGTGCTGCCGCCCGGTACCGTTGTACCGCCTGTCGTCTGGCCGGGAGCGTCTCCTGCCGTGCCATTTCCCGGAAGAATGGTAAAGGTTTTCGTTACATTGCCCTCATAATTCCCGTTTCCAATGACCATGACATACGGCGCTCCTGCCGCATTGGCTGTTCCCGGATAAATATTATTGCCATAGACAAGAAAATAATCCGTGTTTTCCTGCAATACAGTTCCGTTCACCACCACTGTCACAGGCGGGAACTGCTGTGCGCCGTTATAATACAGGCTCACATTGGAAACTGTCACATCTGCACTGGTAATATAGGTCTTGCCCTGAACAGGATTGCTGCCGGTGCTTCCTCCCGTCGTTCCGCCAGGATTGCCTCCGGTGCTTCCTCCCGTCGTTCCGCCGGGATTTTCCCCGGTGCTTCCCCCTGTCGTTCCGCCGGGATTGTCTCCGGTACTTCCCCCTGTCGTTCCGCCGGGATTGTCTCCGGTACTTTCCCCTGTCGTTCCGCCGGGATTGCCTCCGGTGCTTCCCCCTGTCGTTCCGCCGGGATTGTCTCCGGTACTTCCTCCCGTCGTCCCGCCGGGATTGTCTCCGGTGCTTCCCCCTGTCGTTCCGCCGGGATTGCTGCCGGCACCGCTGCCGCCCGCAGAGTAGACATAAACGACCTCAACATCCTCCGCGAATGTGCCTGTCGCGTTATCCGGCGTTTTGCTTAGCGTATAACCGTCCAGGTCAGCCGCATAGGTCGTATATGGCTTTCCGATCGCCCCGACCCTGTAAATGCTCTTGATGTCATTGCCAGCTTCATCCTGATAATGAACCGTCACCTTGCCCGGAACTCCTGTCGGAATCTCCGTAGTCTTACCGGTTTCCTTACTGTATTCCACGCCGCCGGTAAATACAATGCCCGGAGCCATGTCCGGCGTGCTTCTCCAGCTGCCCTGTGACATGATGAAAACCGCCCCTGTTTCCAGCTCCTGTTCACAGGTATAGACCCATGCATCTCCGTCATCCTCCATGGCTGCGCCGGGCCATTTTCCATTCAGCGCTTCCTCGCTCTTATCATTTTTATAGACAAAGATATTAGGCGCGGTCGCGAAATCCGTCTTGCTGACCTTGACACAGAGCCCGCTTGAGACAACCGGCTCCTCTCCCCTCTGACAGGTCAGGGTTCTCGAGATCGTGGAACCGTCCTCCTCAGACACGCCGCTCACCTCAATGGTAGTCTTCTCTCCATAAGCAGTATCTCCGCCAACCTTGATCACATCCCCTGTCTGGTAGGGCTTTTTCGCTCCGCCGTTGATGGAATAGAAGGTATCCTTTGCCTTGTTGGCTTTCAGCGTCACATCCACGGTGTCCGCCTTATAAGTGGTGGAACCCTTGAGCTTCACGCTGACACTCGGCTTCACAATGCCGGAGCCTTCCAGCAGGATCACGCCGCCCGCGTCACAGGTTGCGGATACGGAACCGCCGCTCACCTCATACTTCTGGCCGGAATAAAAATCCGTCACCGTCTCTCCGTCCTCAAACACACTGCCCACGCTCACGGTATAGGTGCCCGCCTTGCCCGGAAGCGCGCATACCACCTTGTCCTCATCCTCCTCCTCCAAATGATAGGTCCTGCTGAAGGTATACACATCTCCCTCCAGCTGTTCGTGCTGACCGCCGCCGACAGACAGATGCTTGTTGCGGAACTGTCCTACCTTCTGCCAGTGCGCGAGCACATCCTTGTCATAGCTGGAAAAATCCATATCTGTACGGAATCTCTGGTCAAGGTAATCACTTCCGGTAAAGAAGTCCTTCCAGCCGATCTTCCGGTTGATCTCGTTGCCGTAGTAAATCTGGACGCCGCCCGGCGCGAGCAGGAGGCTGGTTCCCAAATTCTTGCTCTTCTCCGCTGAGGCTTCAAATACGGCCACACACGCGCTGTCATCATGGGAGGCAATATAGCTCAGCACATTAAAATCCGGATCAGAATTGATCGCGTCTGCATAGGAGCTGTAGGTTCCCTCGATTGCAGCGAGGTTGCCATCCTTGGGGAAGGTGAAATTGATCATGGAATCAAATCCGCCATTGTCAAAATACGGGCTCTTGCCCATACCGTGTCCCCACGCCTCGCCTGTCATCCAGAAATCATCCGTCCAGGAGGAACCCGGCTTGTCCTTGTGGTTCTGCCTCCACTCCTTCAGCGCCTTATCGGCCTCGGTCTTCAGATCCTTCCATGCGTCCAGATCCACATGCTTGGCCGTATCACAGCGGAAACCATCCACGCCGTACTCCCTTACCCAGTCAGTGAGCCACTTGATGATGTAATATCTGGGCTGCTTCTTGTAACCTGTGCTGGAGAAAAATGCGTCCAGCTCTCCCTGTTCCTTCTCAAGCCTTCCCTCCTTTGTCCACTTGGTCACAAGCAGAGGGGGCGTCGGAACCTCTTTCGCCGAAGCCTCCGTCACAACGTCCGGCAGGCCGCAGAGACTCATATGATAGTCATCACCACCGGCGGGATCATATCCGGGATAGTCCGCGCGCACAAAACCCGGTCCCCACCATTTTGCCCACGCAGACGAGGTCTTGTCCCAGTAATTCTCACACTCCGGATCGCCGCCCATCAGATATGTGGAATTGCCATAGTAATAGGTCTTCCAATCACCCTTCAGCGCCCCGTCAAATCCATAGTCCACCGCGTCCTGCATCGTGGTGTAGCCGAGATGGTTCATTACCACATCCATGATCACGCGGATTCCCTTCGCGTGGCAGCTGTCCACAAAGGTCTCAAAGTCCTTCTCTGTTCCCATATTCTCATCGATATTGGAATAGTCGATCGTCCAGTACCCATGATAGGAGTAGTACGGAAAGCCCTGCCCGTCCGGATCCGGATACTCATTGGCGTTGTTGCTCTTGACATTGGCAGAGGTATAGCCATGAATCTGCTCATACGGTGCGGTGATCCAGATCGCGTTGACGCCAAGATCGGTAAAATAGCCCTCATTCACCTTCTGTGTCAAGCCGCCGAGATCCCCGCCGTGGAAGGTTCCCGGATTGGTATAGGTATCGAGTCCCGCGACAGGACTTCCGCTGTCGGTAAGCCCTCTCCCGTAGGCATGGTCATTGGACTTATCCGAATTCAAAAACCGGTCGGTCAGCACAAAATACACATTGGCGTTGTCCCATGAAAACCGCTGATTCTCCAGCTCCGCGCTCTGTTTCACATGGAGGCTCTCTAAAAGCTCCTCACTCTCCGCGTCCGGCGTAAGATATCCGTTCTCATCCATGGTGTATTTCACTGTAATCCCTTCATCCTTCTCCTCCGCCGCAGACGAGCCTGCAGACGGCACTGCTGCCATGGACAGAGCCATCGCCGCGGCAAGGCTCCATGACAGGAATTGTTTTCTTCTCTTCCTTCTCATACATCGTCCTCCTTTCTTTGTATCTGCCCGATTTTTCCCGTTCCTGTAAATATCTCATTGTGCCGTCCATTTGTGACACACGGCATATATTTACTATTATATAACATTTTACAAAAGATGAAAACCTCTTTTTGTGTCTTTGCATAATTTCAGAAAAAACCAATAATCATTTTTGTGCATTTTTTACATTATCCGTTTAAAAAATGCCTTGACATCTCAACATTGCATAGTAAAATATACATAAAACAAGGTATCCACAAAAATCGTATGTACATTAGCCGGCGGGATCATCTGCCTGCAAATGCTTTACCCTGACAACCTGTTCAGATTCAATGTATCAGGTTATTGCGAAACTCAAAATGTAGATTCCTGACAGGATATATGTTTTTTTCGCCGGCATCAGGAATGTTGACCTAGAATATATATCCTGCCAGGAGCCGATCAGGAAAGTACATCGTTTCGCAAACATCTATAATCTCATGTATGACAAGGAGGAATGCCAATGAAACTGAAACAAATGATCGGAACTGCAGCCTTGTGTACCCTGATGCTGGTCACCACCGGCTGCATGCGGATGTATGAGACCATCTCCATCCATGACAGCAATACCGCAACTGTTACCCTGAAGACCTGCATGAGCAAGGAGTACATGGATTCCATCAGCAATAGCTCCACCACGACCACCACAAATGGCACCCTGGAGACGCTGGAGGACGGCAAGGAATACTATTGTTCCCAAGAAACCGCAGACGGCTCCCTGAAGGATTTAAAGACCGAGAACGGCGGCACCTTCTCGCCGGATATCTTTTTCCTTCCGCTCAGCACCGCCGGAAGTTCCACCGGAGACACAGCCGCCGCGTCCCAGTCCCTGTCCGGCTCAGACCAGGCAAGCGAGATTGCGTCCGCCATCGCCAACGGCATATATGTGCAGATGACCATCCAGCTTCCCGGCGATATCGTCGATACCAACGGCAGCCTGACTGACAGCCATACCGCGGTATTCGCCACGGACCAGCCAATCACTGACCGGTGGTACGCCTACACGGAGGCCGGAAAACAGAGGATCGAAGCAGACCACAGCGCCCCGTCCATCCATGGAATCAGCCAGGACAAGTATTACAAGGCAATCCCCGACATCACCTTCACGGATGATACCGGAGTTATGAGGATCGAGGTCAACGGCACAGCGGCAAGGCGGTCTGACGCAACCTCAACCGCGGCCGTGAACGGCAAGCTTGAAAAAAACACAACCTACAACTGGGTAGGCATCGTGAACGGCGCCTATGCTGACCTGTGCAAATCAGGGAAGAACACCTTCACCGTCTACGACATTAACGGCAACAGCTCAGCCATCAATTTTTATCTCGACAGCAAGGCACCTTCCATCAAGGGCGTGAAAAAAGGCAAAACCTACAAGAAAAAGGCTGTCCTCTATGTGAAGGACAGCGGAAAGCTCGCGAAGGTCACAATAGACGGCAAAGCACAGAAGCTCACAGGCTCCAAGCTGGTGAAGAAGGGAAGCTATAAGAACTTCTACAAGTTCAAGCTCACAAAGGCCGGAAAGCATAAAGTGACCGCATGTGACGCGGCAGGAAACAAGCAGACGATCTCCTTCAAGATCGCAAAATAGGATTTTCCAATCCCGTTTGTGAAAAACGCCCCGCAGGACCGTCAGGTTCCGCGGGGCGTTTCCATGTATCAAATAATTTATTCCCTGTTATAAAATACACTGGCAACCGGCGAGCTCTCGTCAATGATCAGCGTCTTGTCCTCTCCCTTCATGGTGAGCCGGGCAGCGTCAAGTGCGCGCAGGAACAGATAGAAATCAGCCTTGTCCTTGTTGTTGTAGGCCTCGCTTAATATCCTCATATATTCCGCCTCTCCCTTGGCCACCGTCTCCTGTGCCGTCGCGTCAGCCTCAGACTGCATCACGATGATCTCCGCCTTGGTGTTGTTGGCGATCTCCTTCGCCTCCTCCTCGCCCTCGGCCTTGTAGGTCGCCGCGATATTGTTCCGCTCGGAGATCATTCTCTCATACACAGCGTCCTTATTCTCATCCGGAAGATCCAGCGACTTGGTCTCCACCGCCAGCAGCTCGAT
>CAMHJT010000012.1 GCA_946185495.1 uncultured Clostridiaceae bacterium
TTTAACATCTCCTGCCGGTACGTCTTTTGATCCACATCCGAGGCGTCCGCATAGAAACCACACAGGAACGAGGGCGTAAATTTCTGCATTTTCTTCGTATCATACGGCGCGAGCCCTTCACTGATGCTGTCCGCAAAATCAGCGGAAGCGTCATGGGACAGTCCCTCATAATCCACGTTCAGATTTCCGGCCAGATTATAATGCTCCGTAATGATATAATCGCCGCTTCTGTGTTCTTTTTTTCCCTTCAGGCAGATCTCGCCTTTCTGCTCCACATTGTAGATCCAATACGGCATGTAGATTCCCCGGAACCCGTCGATCTTGCTCTCGTCCTTCAACTCCTTCGGCGCGAACCAGGATTTCCGCATCAGTTTGGCATAGGCCTTCTTGCAGTCCTCCTTCGAAACGGAAAACGGGATCACATAGGCCGGCCGCGCCTGGCGGTTCAACCTGCTGTTTAGAATCGTGGAAGCCCCGCAGAAGCTGCAAAAGCCCGCGGCCGTATTATCCATGCTGTAAATGCTGCCCCCGCACTGCGGACAGGTAAATGAATTCACATCATAGAAATCATTTTCCTCCGCGTCACTCTCCTTCTCCATGCTATACGGATCAAACTGCGCTTCGCAGGATCCGCAACGCAGCTGCCCGGCGCCAATATCATACCGCAGGCCGCCGCCGCAATTTGGACATTCGTACATCTCATTTCCTCCATCTTTCCTCATGCTCCGGAATCATCTGAATTCCTCACATTCAAATTATGTTACCATTGCTGGCACTATTCTACCACATTTATTCCCCTTACGAAAGATAAAAAGTGTGAACAACACTCTCCCGGAAGACCTCCGGTTACTGTACCCTCCGCCAATACGCAGTTTTCCGGTTACTATACCCTCCGCCAATACGCAGTTTTCCGGGAGAGTTTTGATTCACACGAAGGGATATTTGCGAACGCCGGTCCTTGGTGAGCCGACAAAGGAGGCGAACCTAGTACCGCTGCGTGAGCAACCAAGCGCAAGCGTGCCCGAAGTGTGAACAACACTCTCCCGGAAAACGTCCGGTTACTCATCAACCAATACGGATCTCCCGTCCCAGGCAAAAGGAATAGAGGTAGGTCTCCGCCACTTTAAGCCCCGTCATCTGCTCCAGCGTATCCCGGTAATAGCCAAGCTGCACCCTGTACCGCTCTGCCAGCTCTTTTTCTCCGTCCTGTCCGACCTGGTCCGTCTTGTAATCCAGAAGGATCAGGCTGTCTCCCTCCCGGAAATAGGCGTCTATGATACCCTGCACCACCACCTTGCATTCCTCCTGCCCTTCAAAGTCGCATTCTCCTGTCTCTGCCAGCTTCGAGGCGGGAACTCCGATAATGAACTGTTTTTCCTTGTAGAACATCTGCCGCCCGGCCGCTTCCCGCATCCGTTTTCCAAGCGGAGAGCACAGCAGCGTCCAGACAGATTCCTCTGAAATAAACTCCCTGGTCTCCTCCGGCAGCCGTTCTTCATCCCACAGCTTCTCCAGCGCTTCCCTGACCTGCTCCCTGGTCTTAAGTCTGGACAGGTCCAGCAATTCCATCAGCTTATGCATCCAGGTTCCCCTTTCTCCCGCATTCATCTTACGTTCCTCCTGGATGAACCGAGGAACCGGATCCTTTCGTCTCCGTCCATTTCCCCGCCGGGTGGATTCTGCCTGCTTTTCCCCCGGAGCCGTGCCACTGTCAGCGGCCGGCCGGTTCCCGGGCAGGATAGTCGCGCTCTCTCCTGCGGCGTGCCCGGAGACAGGCTCCGTCTTCCCTTCCTCCGCTACCGCGCTTTTCATCTCATAAATACGCTGGATCTCCGTCACCGCCATCTTCGACTTCTGCGATGTCAGCGCCTCCCGGCGGTATTTCCACGCAAAGTGCTCCTGAAGCCGCTCCAGGTTCGTCCTTTCTCCATCCCTCAGGGCCTCCAGAAGCCGTTCCCTTTCCATCTGCTGCTCTGCCGCGCCTGCGAGATGCTCCACCACGAGGTTCTGATAATCGTAAAGCTGCACCTTCAGGCGGAAGGACGGATCGGTAAGCTCAGCGTTTCGCTCATAGACCGCGGAAACAGTCTCCTCCCCTTTCTGATCCATTCTGGCAGGGAGCTGGTACATTGCCTTATGAAACGCCTCATGCCGCATCAGCGCAGCCACAACCAGCTCCAGATAACTGTTCGCGGCGCGCACGATGCCATATGGAAGCTTCGTCCCGCTCCAGTCCGCCGCATCCCGGTTCTTTTTGACCAGCGAGGGAATATCTCTGGTGACTCCAGTAAGGATCAGCTTCTCCTTTGCCCTTGTCAGCCCGACATAGAACACCCTGAGCTCCTCCGCGAGATTCTCCGTAGTCATCAGGGCTGCCACCGCCTTTCTGGAGATCGTGTCCTTACGCCACCGTTTTGACACATCCACATATTTTGCGCAGACATAGTAGTCCGGATGAATAATCAGCGGCGTGCGCGTATCCGTCAGATTGAATTTTTTTCCAAGCCCTGCAACAAACACCACAGGAAATTCCAGACCCTTGCTCCGGTGGATGCTCATGATCCGCACGGCGTCCTCCCCGCCTGCCGGCATGGGATCCCCGCCGAGGGCGATAGACCTGTCCTCCAGCTGCTCCACATACCTCAGGAAATGAAAGATGCCACAAAAGCCCTCCGCGCCGAAGCTTTCCGCCTCTGACAGCAGAAGCTCCAGATTCCGCGTCCGCTGGCTGCCCCCCGGCATAGCCGCCGTATAATAGTAATAGCCGGTATCGTAATAGATATCCCGCAAAAGCGCAGCCGCCGTCTCATACTTCATCCGGTCACGGATCTGCTCCACCAGCTCCACAAACGCCGCGCATTTTTCGCTGAGCTTCCGAAGGTCTTCCTCCTCCAGAACCGGAGTCTGTTTTTTCTCAGGCAGGGGGATTTCCTCCACCGGAGCTTCCTGCCCTTCCGCCGCCTGCAAACTCCGGGACGCCGCCTGCCCGTCCTCATCCTCCTGCTCCCGGAAAAACTCATCCAGTTCCTTCCCGAACAGCCGAAGATCCATTCCAAGGCATTCCCTAAGCCACTGCTTGTGCTTTCCGGAAACCGTTCCCCTGAAAAGCCGTGCCAGCCAGAAAACTGTCTGATATAAATACCGTACCGGAAGGCGGTTTTTCACAAGCTTAAGCTGTGCGAGCTCCCGCTCCTTCATATGCCCGAAATATCCCCGGAGCGCCGCTGCCGCCTCCACATCCTGAAACGGGTTGTCCGCCACGCGCAGAAGGCTCAGCACCAGACGGATCTCCGGCGTGTCAAAATACCCGTTCTCATTCTGCACCCGCACCTCGATCTGCCGTTTTTTCATAATTTCCGTAAATACCGAAGCGAAACGGGAGGGCGAACGGAACAGGATCACGATATCCCCCAGGCGCACATCCCGGATCGCTCCCGTCTCTCCGTCCGTCACCTGAAAGGCCGGCTCCCCTTTCCAGCCCATCAGCCTCTCGATCCTTCCGGCGATCAGGGAGGCCTCCAGCTCGATCTTCCCGATGTCATTCAGCTCCTCGTCAAGCACCTCCTTCTGACTGCCGTCGCTCTCAGGCGCCTCGCCGGAAACATCGTATTCCCTGCTCTCCCCGATCAGCAGCTCGACGCTGTCGTCCGGGGATTCCGGGAACCCGCGTCCCGGCACCAGGGCTTCCTCCGCTCCATAGTCGAGCCCTCCGATCTCAGCTCCCATGATCTGCTGGAACACATAATTGATCCCGTACAGGACATTGGAACGGCTCCGGAAGTTATTTTTTAACAAGAGCTTCCTGCAGACCGCCCCCTCCTCCGAAGCATACCGGTGGTACTTGTCCATAAACAGGTCCGGCCTTGCCATGCGGAAGCTGTAAATGCTCTGCTTGACATCCCCGACCATGAAAATGTTGTACTGTCCCCCCGGAATGCGCGATACGCAGTGCAGGATCGCCTCCTGTAAAAAATTGCTGTCCTGATACTCATCGATCAGGATCTCCCTGAAATCCTCCGAGAGCTCCTGCCCGATCCGGCTCGGAACCGGACTTCCGTCTTCGCCATACCCCTGGCAGAGAATCTGCAGGGCAAAATGCTCCACATCGGAAAATTCCAGCACGCCCCGCTTCAGCTTGCGCTCCAGGAAGCACTCCCGGAACCTGTCCGTGGCATCCAAAAGCGCGCTGAGCATGGGCGCCTGTTCCTCCATCTGGCCAAGCACATTCTCAAACGGCACCGAAAAGGGCGCCAGCAGGTCATTTACCTCTTTCTTGTAGGCTGTCCGCATTTTATTGATCTGCTCCGCGATTTGCTTGTCATACACATCTGTCTTCTTCGCCCTTGCCATTGTATCAAATTTTTCCCCTGCCAGCGCACGGAGAACCTGCCACGAATCAGCAGAACTAATCTGCCGCAATTTTTCCTGATCCGCCTTAAGAGTGCACGTCATATGGGCAGGCGCGTTCGGCTGAGCTAACAGCTTCAATACGCGGTCAATCCTCCGGATGATGTCCCTGCACAAAAGGCCTGCCTCTGCCAGATACCCCTGCATATAGGAGAGCTTCATAAACGCTGCCTCATCCTCTGCCCGAAGCGCCTCCCTAGCCATCCTCGTCCACTCCTCCGGCCTGGGATAGCTTGCGCTGATCTCATAAACCTTCCGGATGTAAGCCTCGATCCGCTCGTCCCGTTTATCCTCCGAAAAGGCCTCCGAAAAGCTGACAAAATCAGGATGCTCCGCATAGAATTCCTCCATGGTCTCCTTAAGCGCCTCCTCCCGCAGCAGGCCGATCTCGCCGGCCTCCCCGATCCTGACGGCCGGATCCAGCCCAAGCACATGAAAATGCTCCTTCACCACCCGGTAACAGAAGCTGTCGATGGTCTGGATGTTGGCGTGGCCAAGCGCGTTTATCTGCTCCTGAAGATGCATGTCATCCGGGTGCTCTGAAAGCAGGCGTTCCAACGCGTTTCCAATCTTCTCCTTCATCTGGGCTGCCGCCGCCTTCGTAAAGGTTACGACCAGCAGCTCATCCACATTCACAGGATCCGCCGGGTCAGATATCATCTCAAGGATCCGCTCCACTAAAACCGCGGTCTTGCCGGAGCCTGCGGCAGCGGACACCAGCAGGTTTCCATTTCTAGCGTCTATGATCTTTTTCTGGTCATTTGTCCAATTCATTCGATCTGTCCTCCCTTCCCTGAGCGAGAATCCTGGCCCGGGCTTCCCCGTTCTCCAGCTTTTCCCGCACCCTGTACTGATTTCCACCCAGTCCGGGTTCAAACCGGCACACGTTCTGGAAATCACAGAATCCGCAGGGAGACTGCAGGTCACCCTTTTCCGGATTCATGGCAATATCACCGCAAAAGATCCGTGTCCCCATCTCAGCCATACAGCTGCTGACATACCCGGATATCGATAAAAGCTGTTCAGAGGTTGTAAGCGCCTTATTGGTCGCGGCAAGCTCTCCATTCTTGTTGTATTTAACAGGCACGACTTCCCCCGTTTTGCCGTCCAGCAGCGAAAGGCAGGTTTCATCCTGATTTACCAGCCCTGTCATCCTGCTCTCCTTCGCCCTGTGCGCCTCCATTTTCTGCTCCTCATCCTCCTCGATCACGGGATCCTGGATATGATAGTAAAACATTCCTGCCGGAACGATCTCCTTTCCCGGATACTCTTTCTGCAGAAACTCACGGATCACGCTCATATACACGGTGAGCTGAAGCTGTTTCCCCGCATAGATCTGTTCGAAATCTATGTCCTTGCTGCCTGACTTATAGTCGATCACCTTGAAATAAACCTTTCCGTCCCTCTCCAGGATATCCACCCTGTCCACGACGCCCTTAAGCTTCATCAAAATCTCCTCCGGCAGCTTTATGCTCGCATAAGGAAGCTGGTCATCCGCCTTGAATTCCTTTTCGATCAGAGACGGAACCATGCTCCCCTTTCTGAGATGCCCGCAGAGGTTTTTCAGAGTCCGAAAGGCAATGCGGACCAGCACATCCCTCTGGTGTCCGAGCCGGCTGCTGCTGTCAAACAGGGTCGGGCTGACCTCCTCCGCCACGCTGACCGTCAGCTCTTTTGCCACGCTTTCAAGCCGGTCATCCGTAAGCGTTTTGATGTCCGTCCCTTCCTCCGCGCATTTCCGGAAAAACTGCTCCAGGACTCCATGCAGGATCGTTCCGACCTGCGCCGCCTCCACCTTGTACTCCTCCCGTTTTGACAATGCAAGCCCGTACTGCAGAAAATAGCGGTAGGCGCAGCCGGCGTAGGTCTCCAGCCTGGACACGCTCTGCTCCCCGCCTCCGTACAGGGAACGCGCGAGCGAGGGATTAAGCGTCTCCGGCCGGTTATCATACAGATATCCACGAAGGATCTGAGTCATGCGCTCCGGACAGCTCCGCTCCATCATGTCATAAACTGACGCATCACTCCCCGGATGGCCAAGCTCCTCCACAAACCGCTCCTCCAGCCCTGCAGGGGTGGTCGGGAGATAGCCGTCCATGAACTCCTCCGCCCTGTACTCTGAAAGCTGCGGGAAAATGGAGCGAAGCCGGTTCACATACGGGGAAGGCTGCATCGGCTCCTGCTTCTCACCGGAACGTCGAACGATGAGATAGACCGCCTCCGAAGCCTGCGTCACCTGCAGATACCAGTAATACTGCTGGTCGAACATTTTATCCCTGCTGTCCGGCGCAAGCGGCAGATGAAGCGCCTCCAGCCGCTCCCGTTCCCTGTCCAGCAGTATGCCCTGCCCCGACGGCTTCTTCGGGATCAGCCCCTCGTTCATGCCGGCCACAAATACCACTTTTACATGCGCAAGACGGGTACGCTCCATATCGCCGACAACTACCTGATCCAGCGTGGACGGAATCACGCCCAGCTTCATCTCCCCGATGCCGGTCATCAGGATTTCCATAAAATGCTCCCGTTCGATCTCCTCCCCGCCGAGCAGATCCATCGTCTTATCCAGCACCTCGATCCATCTGCCATAGACCTGCCTGTATGCGGCTGCCTCAGAAAGCCGTCCCGTCTCCTCCAGCCTGCCTGCCCTCCACTCAAGCTGCCCCGCCATGTCCAGGCTGCAGGTAAATTGATAAATCGTCCTGATATACTGCTCCGCTGTGGATTTCTTTTGTGAAAAAACCCCGGCCAGCTCCCCGATCTGATCCATGAAGCTCTGCCTGGCCTGATTGATCCGTTTAAGCCCCTTTTCGTTGCCCTTGAAATTGGAGGACCAGCGGCTGTATCCCCTGATCCCGTGTTTCAGGACATAGTTTTCCAGATCATAAATCTGGTCAGGATAAAGCCCGCCGGAACCCCGCCGCAAAAATCCGCCCTTCAAAAACGCGAAGACGCTGTCGAAGGAAAAGTCCGTGCCAAACAGCTCCCCCACCGCCAGGATCAGCTCCGCCATGGGATTATGCCCCATCGGCTCCGTCTCATCCAGGAAAAACGGAATCCCATGCTGTTTCATCTTCTGCCTCCACAGCGGCGTCTGTTCCGCCAGATCCGCCGTGACCACAGCAAAATCCCTGTAGCTGTATCCCCGCTCCATCACACAGGCCTTGATCGTCTCCGCTACAAAGGAGATCTCCTGCGCGGCATGTTCGGCATAGACCAGCCGAACCGCCTGCGCCGGCTTCTCATAGGCCTTTACAGGGTACCGGAAAACCTGGCGTTCCAGATGCCGCAGCTCCTCCTTCGCCTCCTGCCGGTAATTATGGGAAAGCGCCACATGGGGCAGCACCTTGACGCCCTTATCCTTCGCAAGCTGCATCAGCTTATCCACAGCCTGACCGGTCAGACGGAACAGCCCTTTTCCTCCGCACGCGTTTTTCCCAAACAGCTCCTCGTCCATCGTAAAGCTGAAATAGAGGCCGCCCGCCACCTGCATAAGCTCTGCCAGCAGGTCATACTGCACAGGGGTAAAGCCCGTAAAGCCGTCAAAATAAATCTGAGCCCCCTGCAGCAGCCTTGAGCTTCCCGCCACCTCCTTGAGCCTGGAAAGGATCTGTTCCGGCACCATATAGGAGTCCTTCAGCGCGGCGTCAAACTCCCTGCGGATCACCTTCAGGTCCTGAAGCTTGTGATAAAGGCTTTCGGATGGATCCAGCTGCCCGATCACCTCCCCAAGCGCCTGGTCTGTCACCTGATACTGGTAAAACTCTGACAGAATGGACTTGACCTCCTGCACAAAGCCATTCTTTTTCAGCATGGATCCATAATAGGGAAGCTCCTGCTGATGCTCCTTCATCACCTTCATCACCAGCATGCTCTTCCCATAATCGTCCAGCAGATCCTCCGTATGCACGTTCAGCTCGTCAAACACCTGAAAGGCCAGCCTCGTAAAGCTTAAAATCGACACATCCATGGAACCCCCGTTCGGATGCAGCCGCACCATATCCTGCTCTGCCGCAAGATTCGCCTGTTCCGGTAAAATAAAAAGAACAGGAGGATGCCCTTCCTGCATAGATGTCCGGATGATCTGCTGATAGATGTACTCCGTTTTCCCTGTTCCACTCGCTCCAAGTATCAATTGTACGCTCACTGTCGTCCCTCCTTTTACTCTTTTCGTTGGAAAAATATATATTCTGCACAAAACCGTTCTAAAAGTATATCGTTTCGCAGACGCTTGTCGTTCTAAATCCCGTTCTTCCCTCATACAATATGATAACACAGGTAATTGCGAAACTCAAAATGCAGATTGAGGTTTTGTACAGCATCTATGTTTTTTCGCAGGCATCAGGAACGTTAGCCGGGAAAAAATATTGATCCTGCTCAAAGCCGATTGAAAAAGTACATCGTTTCGCAAACATCTATGATAATAATACCAAATGGGGGAAGCATATGAGTGCTCAGACTAAAATCATTGTCATCAAGGCAAAAGAAATCATCTATACTGCCATTTTTGTCATCCTGGGAATCATCCTGATCGCACTGCTGGTTCATATGTTCCGCGGAGAAAAGCAGGAAAACGCCCGGACGGCCGGTAAATATGTCCCCGGCGTGTATTCCTCCACCATCTCCCTCGGTGAAAACACCCTGAATGTGGCCGTCACTGTCGACGAGGATACCGTAAGCAGCGTCCGGATTGAAAACCTGGATGAGACTGTGACCACCATGTATCCTCTGTTAGAGCCCGCGCTTAACGAGATCAACCGCCAGCTTCCGGTAGTAGATCATGTAGATGACATCACCTATTCAAAAGAAAACCAGTATACCTATATCATACTGAACCAGGCCATTAAAAACGCGCTGCGGCAGGCCGCCGCGGACTGAAGGCGCGCGTTCTGCCCGTTTCCGGCAGGGAACCCGCTGTGTACCCTTACAACAGTACACCGGCTTCCCTGCGCGGCGGAACTCACCACAATCCTCTCTACGCCTCCTTCGGCACAATATGCTCCCTGTCCTTATATATAGAATCAGATGGCACCACGCCCCTCACCATGCTTACGGGATAGACATTGCTATTCTGCCCCACCACGGTTCCCGGATTGAGCACTGTATTGCAGCCGATCTCCACATGATTGCCCAACATAGCGCCGAATTTTTTCAGCCCCGTATTGATGTCCTGCGAAGCGCCCTTCACATGGACAGGTGTCTTGTCCGCTTTGACATTGGAGGTGATGGAGCCCGCCCCCATATGGGAATAAAATCCAAGGATGGAATCCCCCACGTAATTATAATGGGGCACCTGTACATGATTAAACAGGATCACATTTTTTAATTCTGTGGAATTTCCCACCACGCAGTCATCCCCCACCAGGGCGTTACCTCTCACGAACGCGCCCGGACGCACCTCCGTCCGCTCCCCGATAATACAGGGACCCGCGATATAGGTATTGGGATAGATCTTCGCGGACTTCGCGATCCAGATATTTCCCTCCCGCTCCTCATAGCGCTCCTTTGGAAGCGTGGCCCCGATCTCCATGATATAAGCTCCGATTCCTGAAAGCGCCTCCCATGGATAGGTGAATTTTTCCAGAAGTCCCGCTGCCAGCGTCTCCTTTAGATCATACAGCTCTGTAATTTTCAATTGTTCCATTTTTCCCTGTTCCTTTCTTTTTTCTATGTAACCGTAAAGCCTCCGGCTTAAACTGTGCCTGCCCTATCCTGCTTCGCGCAAACGGATTCGCAAGCCGGCGTCTGTCCCAAAGCAGGCGCCCCATTACTGCCCCGTCCCTATCCGCGTTTTTCTCGGCACTGCATTATATTGCGATCCGTTTACCTTGACGGAATCCACCTTTTCCCCGTCCACGTAGATATTCTTCCAGACCTCCACGTAGTATCCGCGGTGTTCATAGGTGATCCGCTCCTCGCCGGCCGGCAGGGTCTCGTCATAGATCGTCTCCGGCTCTCCCGGCTCGAATTCCTCCATCACCTGGCTGTCAAATTCGATCCGCCGGTTCGCCGGCCGCGTCTCATGGCCATAAATCGCCACGGACAGCACTCCGCCCCCCGCATACGCGTCAATATAGATCGGATATTCGGTATTGTTCGTGAACTTAAAATCCTGATACCCCTCCGCGATGGCCGCGTCCATTCCTTTTTTGACGTAATCCACGGTCATGGAATGGGGATACCTCTCATCCACCTGAAGCTCCGCCTCCAGGACGGCGTTATAAAGCGTGGTGGCAACCTGGCAGATCCCGCCTCCCAGCCCGTCCACGAGCTCGTCATTCACATACTGCCCGGCGTTGCCATACCCGTTCTCCTCCGTAAAGGGGGCCACGGTGTCATACACCGAAAACTGCTCTCCCGGCAGCACAACCTGATCCGCGATCTTGGAAGCCCCGACAGTCAGATTCTGCACCCGTTCCGGCTTCCTGGTCTTGTATTCCGTGGAGCAGCGTCCAAGCAGGCTGTCGATCCCGTAAAAATCGTCCACCGTATATTTCGGGTGGGTCACCTCCGTCACAGCCTCCAGCTCAATGGAGGAAGCCGTCCAGACCTTCGCGAACGCCTTCTCCACCGCGCTGATGGTGCGGTCGATCATCAGGCTGACGCCATCCTCCCCCGCATAGACCACAAATTCTCCATTAATCCTGGCTGCCGACGCATTTTTGGCGGGCTTCATCAGATCCCACGCGTCCCCGGACAGCCTGCTCTCCAGCACCGCATGGTCAAACCGCTTCACCGGTATCAGGGTGACATGGTCCTTCTCCAGCTCGCAGTGTTCACGGAACCGTGAAAGGATCGTGCCGCCCCTGCCATAGGCGTAGGCCTTCTCCACAGCCTGCTCCACATCCACGCTGACATGCAGGTCGGACATCGGGATCTCATAGCTGCCGATCGGGCTTGTCAGCTTCAGCGTAAGGTCATCCATATTGCCAAGATAGTCCCGGTACGCGGCCTGTGCCTCCTCCTTTGTCATTCCCCCGGCAGACATCTGGTCCAGGTAGACACCCTCACAGATGACGCCCTCCGCAGATGACGCATACGCATATCCGCCCTGCCGGAAAAAAAGCACAGCGCACGCCAGAAGAACAGGGAACGCGTACAGCTTCAGGACCGACATCCTACTCGTCCTTCTCATCCGCCTCCAAAGCTTTCCCTTCCGCCCCAGCGTCCTCTCCATCGTCCGAACCGTCTTCCTTATCCGCTGAAACGTCCGTCCCTTCGTCCTTCTCATTCGCTTCAACCTCTTTCCCGTCCGTCCCGGCGTCTTCCTCATCCGCCGAAACTTCCTCCTCGTCCTCGGGCTCAGCATCCTCTTCGTCCTCCTGGCTCGCAAGGTATTCTTCTTCGGAGATCTCTTCCAGCACCGCATTGTCATAGAGCAGGTTCATCACCCTCTCATAGAGGATCGCAGTACCGATCTCCTCATCCCCGTAATCCTCGCGGAATTCCTTTGCACTGTCGTACTCGTATTCCTGATAGATTCCATCCACAAACTCCTTGATGTCCTCTTCCGTGCATTTGAAGTCCTCCTTCTGGATGATGGCGCCGACCACAAGCTCCTGGTTCACCATGGATTCGATCTCCTTTTTGCGGTCTTCCTCCGTGATGCCGAAAAACTCAAGGTAATCCGAAGTCTCCATTCCCCACATGGCAGCCGTTTCCTCATTTTCCTCATCGTACTCCTTCTCGCATTTTTCATAGAGCGACTTGGGATACCCGTCAAAGGTGGAGTGTTCAACCATGTAATCCATGATCTGCGTCAGCGTAACGCTCCTGTACTCTTCCTCCTTTTCCGCCATCAGGTTGTCCCGGACGGAAGCCTCATACGCCTCTATGGAATCAAATTCCAGGTTCTCCTTGACAAACTCCGCCGTGTACTCCGGCAGGACCTCCTTGCTGATCCCGTGGAGCGTTACTTCTGCCGATACTTTTTTACCGACATCCTCATCATCCGCAAAGTCTTCCGTCAACACGGCGTCCACAGTTTTTTTCTCTCCGCCTTTCATGCCGACGAGCGCCCCTTCAATCTCCGGAAGAATCTCACCGTCTCCGATCACTGTCTCCTCACCCGAACCGGAATAATCCTCGGATACCTTTCCGTCAATTTTGACCTCATAATCAATGTTTACCGTATCTCCCTCCTGCGCAGACCGGTCGTTCACATCCTCAAGCTCCGCGTATTCCGAAAGCGTCTCCTCTACCGCTTCCCGGATGTCCTTCTCCGATACGCTGTAGCTCACCTTTTGGGCCTTAACGCCCTTATAATCGCAAAGCGTCACATAATCCGCGTATGTTTCATCCAGCAGATACTGGTCAGACGCCTTCTTTCCGCAGCCTGCCAGCGCAAGCACCGCAAGCATGCCGATTCCGCATAATACTCCTCTTTTCTTCATATCCTGCTCCTTCCTGTCCTGATCTTTTCCTGTTCACCAGCCGCACATTTTCCTCCTGCCAAAGGGAAGGTTCATGGATCCCGTTTCTGCCCTGTACGGCAAAATAAAAGCAACCGCCCCTGTCGCATCCCGACATGCAGGCTGATAAAAACCATATCTTCCGCTTACGGCAACGGATAACCCGCCGCCCTGTATAGCGCGTACCACTCTGTCCTGGTCAGGCGGATCTCAGCCGCCTGGCAAAGCCGGGCCAGGTGCTCCGGATCCGTCGTCCCGGCCATCACCTGTATGCCTGCGGGATGCCGCAGGATCCACGCCACAGCTACCGCGGCAGGCGTAACTGCGTATCTTTCGGCCATTTCCTCCAGCAGCGCGTTGAGCTCCGGAAACCGGTCATTGTCAAGGAAGCTGCCCTGGAACATGCCATACTGCAGGGGCGACCACGCCTGTACCGTGATCCCCTGCATCCTGCAATAGTCAAGCACCGCCAGATCCCTCTGCACCGCGCCCTCCAGATCTGTATTGACTTCAAGCCCCTGCCGGATCATGGACGCATGCATGAGCCCGAACTGCAGCTGGTTCACGATCAGCTTCTGCCTGCAGGCAGACTGCAGAAGCTCAATCTGGCCTGAATGAAAATTGCTGACACCGAACTCCCTGACCTTTCCGCTCTTATACAACTGGTCAAAGGCCTCCGCGATCTCCTCCGGCTCCATCAGGGCATCGGGCCTGTGAAGCAGGAAAAGATCCAGATAGTCCACCTTCAGCCTCTGCAGGCTGTCCTCCACGCTCGACAGAATATGCGCTTTCGACAGGTCATAATACCCGTCCCGGATTCCGCATTTCGTCTGAATCCTCATCCGCTCCCGCATTCCTTTGTTGGCGGCGAGCACCTTTCCAAAAATTTCCTCGCTTCTGCCATCCCCGTAGATGTCAGCATGGTCAAACAGCGTAACGCCGTTTTCCAGTGCGGCGGCGATCAGCCGGGAAGCCTCCTTTTCTGTCCTGTCACCAAGCCGCATGCAGCCAAGCGCGATCCGGCTCGCATCCATGCCGGACTCTCCCAGGTTGAAAGCCATACGGCCGCCCAGCCGCTTGACGCCCGAAGGCTCATGGCCAATCTTATCCACGATTTTATCAGCCATTTTCATCAGCCGTCCGCGATGCGTCATCGTGACATGGTAATAAATGTTCTCCACCTTGTTTGCAAACTGTTCCGTAGAAAAACGCTCCGCCGTCTCCAGCGCGCATTTTTTGAACGTATCGTTCCGACCGGAATAGAGCAGCTGGTCCAATCCCTCGAAAAACGATGTCTCCTGCTCAAATCCAAACCCGTTCCTCCCGTGCTCCAGCACGCCCTCCAGACATGGATCCTCCCGCGCCAGCACCGGTACGCCGGACGCCAGCGCCTCAATATAGGTCAGCCCCTGCGTCTCGCTTGTGGACGCGGAGACAAAGACGTTCGCGAGCTGATAGTAATGACAGATCTCATCCCACGGCTTCGCGCCCGCAAACACGATCTGTTTTCTGTGCTTTAAAAGCCTGCACTTTCTTTCCAGCGCGCTCCGGTAGGGCCCGTCTCCAACGATCAGGAAGGTCACCTCCTGATGGCGGTCCATATAATGATTGAGGTACTGCATGACCTCATCGATATTTTTCTCCTCTGACACCCGTCCCAGGGACAGAACCACCCTGTTGCCCTCCGGAATTCCGAGCGACGCTTTCAGCTTCCGCTTTTTCGCCTCGCTGTCCTGCGGGTAGTAGCGCGAAAGCTCAATGCCGGTAGGAATCACATTGATCGGCGGCTTCACGCCGTAAAGCCGCATCAGCTGGGCAACCTTCTCCGTGGGCACGATCAGCTCCTCCGCCCCTCTCACGCTGAATTTGCTGAACTGCTTCGCAAACTGCCTGGCCCGCTTGTCGCTGGAAATATATTTTTTGAGGTAATGGGTATAATCCTCATAAATCGTATGGTAGGTATGGACAACGGGAACCAGCAGCTCATGCGCCATGATCCGTCCGAACATACCCACCGTGAACTCCGTGTTGGTGTGAATGATGTCCAGCTTCATCTTATGGATCTGATGCGCGATCTTCGGGCTGTAGATCATGCCGATCCTTCGCTCCGGAACCGGCTCCCACGCCTTGGACGGCACCCGGAAAACTCCCTTTTCCGGCTCCACCGCTTCAGGTGACTTCGTCGTGACCACATATACATTGTGTCCCTTCTTTTCCAGCTCCTGTTTTAATAAAAATACGGAGTTCGCAACTCCGTTTAACTCCGGATAATATGTATCCGTGAACAAACCAATGTTCATCTGATCCTCCTCTATGAAAACGGTTTATGAACCGCCTTTCCTATCTAGCTTCCAGAAGCCGGGATCTCCGACTCCCCTATTGCAGCGTTTTCCTGCCGCCCTGTCATTTCCGTCATGCAGAAACCGGGCTGTTCGCCCCCCCTATTCCATCCTCTGCCAGGCGAAACGTCTCCATCGCTTCCCTCGCGTTCTCCAGGCACTCGCACATGACCGGAGACAGGTTGCCGCATTTCCCGTTCATCAGCATATAGTACACCATCTCTCTGGAATAGGACGTCCTTCCCCGCGGGCCATGCAGCAGCACATCATACATATCCGCCAGCCCGACCAGCTGTGCCTCCACAGGAATATGCTCCCGCTTGTAGCCTTTGGGAAAGCCGGAACCGTCATACCGCTCATGATGGTAGAGGCAGACATTCCTGCAGATCCTGCAGAAATCCTTCCCCATAAAATCAAACAACTGCGGTATCATCTCGCTTCCCCTAACAGTATGATCCCGGATCAGCCTCAGATCATTTTCCGAAAGGCACATGTCCCGTTCCGACAGCCTCACAGGCACCGCCAGCTTGCCGATGTCATGCAGTCCCGCCGCCTTCACGATCCACGAAAGGCGCTGCCCCGTCATGCCCGCTCTGGGATGCAGCCTGCCGTATTCCCTCGCAAGGATCTCCGTGTACCCCTGCACATACCGGATATGCCTGTCTGTATCCCCATGTTCGGCAAGAAGTCCTGACAAAAATTCCATAATATGCCTAAAATGTTCTTCCTCGCTGATCAACCGAACATCTCCTTTGCCTGCCGCTTTGCTTCTTCTATCTCTGACTGTTTTTTCTGTTCATCCTCCATTGCTTCCCTTTGCAGCCGCTCAAAGACCTCCTGCGCCAGCCTAAGCTCCTCCTGCCTCTTCCTCTCCGCGTCTTCCGCCTGCGGTAACGCTGCGGGAGCCTCTTTCCCGTTATGTGCCGACTGATATGCAGCCTCCTGCTTCATGCGCATTCCTTCCTCCACAAAGGAACTTACATCCACTCGGTTCTCCTGCATGATATGGTTGATCACATCCTGCTCATGCGCCATGCGCTTTGCCTTCTCCACCTGCGCAAGCTGCCCTGACAGCCGTTCCTCCTCCATGCGCTTTGCGATCTGCATCGCATCTGACTGCTGCCGCGCCATGCGCTTTGCCTTCTCCACCTGTGCGAGCTGCCCTGACAGCCGTTCCTCCTCCATGCGCTTTACGATCTGCATCGCATCTGACTGCTCCGGCACCTGACACGAAGCCTCCCGGTCCGGGGCGGACTGCCCTTCCTTCTCCTGCTGTAAAACGCTTTGTTTCCTCTTGGGCTGCTGCTCATTATCTATCTTGTACTCTGGCAGCCATGTAAATGTATTACGCTTGACGATCGGGCATTTTTGCGGAACAAAACCAACATATGCCGCTTCCTGCGGCTTATGCTTGATCCGCTTCTTTTTCCAGTCCTCCATGCCGCAGACCTCCCCTCCGCTCTCCTTGATATACCGTCACTATTGTTCATTGTATCATATCTCTGCCTAAATGAAAATATTTTTCTCATTTCATTCCCTACAGACCACAATCCGTTTTTCACAGTTCACCCTTCAGCCAAAACACAGGCTCCCGGAGGATAGTCCGGTATATGTCAGGCATCCTCTGTCTCCTTGTTCTGCTTTACATTTTAACCTAAAGATGTTAATCTTTTATATGTACTTGTATGTTCCGAATACATAATCCAGAAAACCATGGAGGCGTTATGAATATAATTATTGTGGGCTGCGGCAGGGTGTCCTATACCCTGGTCGAGCAGCTGATCGGTGATAATCACAGCATCGTCGTCGTAGATGAAGACGATGCTAAGGTACAATATTTTACAGAAGAGCTCGACGTTATGGGCGTTGTAGGCAACGGAGTGGATTACCAGACGCTTCTGGAAGCCGGCATTGAGCACACGAACCTGCTGATTGCCGCCACCGGCGTGGATGAACAGAACCTGCTGTGCTGCGTGCTCGCCAAGAAGCTGGAGTTCTGCAAGACCATCGCCTGCGTGCGCAATCCCATTTACAATACCGAGATCGGATTTCTGCGCAAGGAATTGGGCCTTTCCATGATCCTCAACCCGGAGCTGATCGCTGCCAATGAGATCGCCCGCATCTTCCAGTTTCCGCCGGAGATCAAGATCGACACCTTTACCAGAGGACGGATCGAGCTTCTGCACCTGAAGATCACAAGGGACTGCCTGCTCAACAACTATCCCTTAAAATATATCCACACAAGGCTGAAATGCAATGTCTTAGTCTGCATTGTGATCCGGGAGGACGACGTTTTTATTCCAAGCATCGATTTTGTATTCCGGACAGATGACACCATCGTCATCATCGCCAATCCCGCGGAGGCAGACTCCTTTTTCCTGAAGATCGGCCTGCATACCAGCCGGGCCCGCACAGCCATGATCGTCGGCGGCGGCACCGTCGGATACTATCTGGCCAGGCGCCTTCTGGAGGTCGGGATCAAGACCAAGATCATTGAAATTGACAGCCGCCGCTGCAACGAATTGAGCGAGCAGCTTCCCGGCGCGTCCATCGTGAACGGGGACGGCTCAGATGAACACCTTCTGGCACAGGAGGGCATCGGAACTGTAGACGCGTTCGCGGCGCTCACCGGCATTGACGAGGAGAATGTGCTGCTCTCCCTCTACGCCAAGGGCATATCCAGAGGCAGCATTGTGACCAAGATCAACCGCACCTATTACAGCGGCGTACTCAACAACATACAGCTTGACTCCGTGATCTTTCCGAGCTTCCTCACCGCGGACTACATCACAAAATATGTCCGCTCGATGAACCAGCGGACGGACAGCAATATGGAGAACCTGTTCAAGCTGGAAAACGGCCGGGCGGAGGCCCTGGAATTTTTTATCACCGAACCCTCCATCGTCACCGATACCCCGATCCGCCAGCTCAAGCTGAAATCGGACCTCATCATCTGCTCGATCACGCGAAACGGACATGTGATCATTCCGGGCGGACATGACGAGCTGAAGGTCGGAGACGCCGTGATCATCATTACCACGCGATCGATATTTTATGATATAAAGGATATAATAAAGCGATGAATCTGATCATTTTACTGTACATTATCGGCTGGGTCCTGCAGATCGAAGCGCTGTTTTTGACAGTGCCGGCCATTGTGGGAGTATGCTACCACGAATACAACTGCTCTATCTCCTATATGATTGTCGCAGTAGTCTGTCTGGTTTTAGGCTATTTTCTCCGCCAGCAGAAATTCGATGCCAATGATATCTATCCCAGAGAGGGGTTTGTAGCCGTCTCGCTGAGCTGGATCTTCCTAAGCCTGTTCGGATGCCTGCCTTTTTTGCTGACAGGGGAGATCCCAGGCTTTATCAACGCCTGGTTTGAGACTGTCTCCGGGCTGACAACGACCGGCGCCAGCATCCTCTCCGACGTGGAGGCTCTGTCCCATGCCAGCATTTTCTGGCGCAGCTTTACCCATTGGATCGGAGGAATGGGCGTATTTATCATCATGCTCGCCATCATGCCCTTAGCCGGCGCACACAGCATGAACCTGATGCGCGCGGAAAGTCCCGGTCCCTCCGTCGGCAAATTCCTGCCCAAGATCCGCGACACCGCGATCCTGACCTACGGTATCTACATCACGATCACAGTCATCATCTGCGCCGCCTACCTGATCAGCGGAATGAGCCTGTTCGAGGCGCTGACCATGACCTTTGGAACCGTGGGCACCGGCGGCTTCGGCATCTACAACGATTCCGCTGCCTCCTTCACGCCCCTTCAGCAGGATCTGATGACCATCTTCATGATCCTGTGCGGAGTGAATTATAATATATATTTCTGCCTAGTGTTCAAACGGTTTAAGGAGATCTTCTCCTTCGAGGAGGTGCGGACTTATTTCCTGATCATATTTGCCAGCTCTGGCATCATCGCGTGGAACATCCGGCACCTGTATCCCACCGTGGAGGAACGGCTCCGGCACGCGTTTTTCCAGGTAGGCTCCATCATCACCACCAGCGGGTTTTCCACAGTGGACTTTGACCTGTGGCCGCAGCTTTCCCGAAACATCATCATTCTCCTGATGTTTATCGGCGCCTGCGCTGGCAGCACCGGCGGCGGCATGAAAGTCTCCCGGATCCTCATCCTGCTCAAATCCGTCCAGGACGAGCTGCACCGGATCATCCACCCGCACCTGATCAAGAAAAAGCATTTCGACAACCGGATTCTGCCGGAGGAGACGCTGCGCTCCACCAATGCGTTTACAGCCATTTATTTCGTGATCTTCTTCATCTCCGTTCTGCTGATCGGAGTTGACGAGCTTGATTTTACCTCGGACTTTACAGCGGTCGCCTCCATGATCAACAACATCGGACCGGGCTTAAATTCGGTCGGTCCGACCTGCAATTTTGATGTGTACAGCACCTTTTCCAAATGTGTCCTGATCTTTGACATGCTGGCCGGGCGACTGGAGCTGTTCCCCGTGCTGATCCTGTTCATGCCGACCTGCTGGAAACGCTACTGAGAATCAACCCGCGCCGCTTTTCCATCGAATCGTGTCGAAAGATACAGAAAAAAAGCGTGAAACGGCTGCATCCATTTGTGCCAAACTATGCTATGATACTTGCAGGAGGATACCATATGGAAGTACAAGCCGATAAGCTCTTAATGAACCTGGAAGCAGAAGGCCAGCAGATTGCATCCTGCCGCAAAGCAGCCATGGAGCTGCTGAAGTCCGGCGGAGAAGTGGATTGTGAAAAAATGCAGTCCCTGTGCCGGCAGATCAATGAACATCTCACTGCATTCGATCAGATCAGTGAGCAGCTGGCCATCCTGGAAAACACCCGATAGGCAGGGAGCGCATCCCCGCGCAAAACGAAACCGGCAGCGGTTCAGATGATTGTCTGAACCGCTGCCGGTTTCGTTTTTTAATCCCGCAGCCCTCATGCCACGGACAGGCTGCCGTTTCCTGAAATCCGGCCCATACGCTGGTTCTCAGATCTTCTTCCCATGCATATGCATGCAGGCTGTCAGGTGCCTGGCCAGAAAATACATGATCCCGCACTCATCCTCCTGCCAGAGCCGCTGGCTTCGCGGCTCCGCGCAGACCAGATACCCGTATAGCGTTCCCTCCAGTTCCATCCGGAGCATCATCACCGCGCAGGTCTTCTGCCGTTCCAACGCCGCATACAACTTCGGACAGGGCTTTCTGAGCCCTTCGATCGTGCTGTCCGTATACAGATCCTCCGCCATCACCTGCGTGATATCGCTGACGTCCTCCTTCATGCCGGCGTCGCTGACAGACCTCATCACGCCTTCAGCATCGACATAGTACAGATAGCTGATCCGCAGCTCCTCCACCAGAACGGGCATGAGCGCCTTCAGCTGCTCCTCAAATCCCCGGGCAGCGTCCGCGCGCGCGATCAGCTGATGAATCACCGTATATACCCCGTGACGGACCTTATCCCTGATCTCAAGGCTTCCATATTTCTCCTCCACATAGATCACATAGCAGTTCCGCCCCTTGTCCTTGCCCCGGTATAGCGTCTTGTCGATCAGCTTAAACAGCGTATCAAAATCCCCCGCGTCCTCCGGGTAGGAAGCACAGCCGGAGGTGCCCGTCACAAACAGGCTGCTGCCTCCCGCAATAAAATTCTTGCGGAGAATCCTCCGCTCCTCATAGAGCTCCTTAAAAAACCGCTTCTTATCCTCATATGACCTGTCCCGCAGATTGATGACCAGCAGCTCGTCCCCGCCAAACCTGCCCACAACGCCGTAGCCGTCCGTACACTCCGCCAGCTCCTTCGCCACATTCATCAGTACAAGATCTCCCACATGATGTCCATAGGTATCATTTATATACTTAAAATTATCCAGGTCGACGATCGTAAAGGTAAACGGCGTCCCGGACGCGATCAGCGCCTTGGCAAAATCCAGGATATAAGCTCTTGTAAAAATCCCTGTCAGGGAATCCAGCATCGTGTCAAGCCGCACCTCGTCCAAAAGCTGATCAAAATACGGATACCTCCTAAGCCTCTCCACCGTGTACATGGCCTGCGCCAGTTCCCGCTCATTCTTCCGCCGCATTACATCGGTAATATCAAGAAAACTGCCGACAAGGCCGATAATCTCTCCCTGCCCGCCGTAAAGCGGGCGCTTGGACGCGATGATGTCCCGCTCCTGTCCATGCACCATGCATTTGCCCTGCACCTTGTAGGTGCTCTCTCCCGCTAGCACCCGCAGTTCATCCTGCCTGAATGGTTCCGGATCGCTGTGCCATCCCATATCCTCATCTGTCTTTCCAATCAGCAGATCTGCCGACTCAAAGCCGTAAAAATCCAGGAATGCCTGGTTGGCGCCCACAAACCTTCTCTGCTTGTCCTTCCAGAACACGCAGTCCTGTGCCGTATTGATAATCTGCTCAAATGTGGAAGCTGTCATTCCCATATGCATTCCTCTTCTTTCTATAAATGTCCGGCCTGCACCATCCGGTATATAACAGATTCTTCAAAGGGTAACCTGTTTACTGCCCTTCTGTCTCCCCGTCCCCGGTCTGCTGTCCTTCCGTCCCGCCGTCCCCGGTCTGCTGCCCTTCTGTCTCCCCGCCCCCGGTCTGCTGTCCTTCCGTCCCGCCGTCCCCGGTCTGCTGCCCTTCCGTCTCGCCGTCCCCGGTCTGCTGCCCTTCC
Organism: uncultured Clostridiaceae bacterium; assembly: GCA_946185495.1. GTDB lineage: Bacteria > Bacillota > Clostridia > Lachnospirales > Lachnospiraceae > CAG-590. Next base: position 21,838 of record CAMHJT010000012.1, read on the forward strand.
GTCTCGCCGCTCGCGGTTTTGATACCCGCGCCGATCGCCCACATATTGCAGATCTGGGACTCCAGCCTCTGGTAATCCCATCCCACGCTGCTGCGGGCCTCGCTGGCAGGATCATGCACGTAAAACAGGCCGTTCTCATAGCCGCAGATCAGAAGGAAGCTTCCCTTCTTCGTAAAATCGCCGGATTCCATAGAGCAGATGATCAGCTTGCCATTCTCCAGTGCCTCCACCATGCGCTCCTTGCTCAAGGACAGCTCCTCGGAGGTCAGCCCGAGCGCAACGGCACCCTCTGTCATCAATGTCCAGAAGGTTTCATTGTTCTCGCCCATGTATCCCTTCTCCATGCTGAAATCCGCAATCCGGATCGGATTCATGCTTCCGTCCTTCATCAGCCAGGTATAGGCCATGGACAGGCAGCAGGGCGCGCAGCCTGTGATCGCCACCACGCTGCTCCCGTAATCCGCGTATCCCCAGCGCTCATCATACTGGAGGTAAAGCGGCACCTCCTTATCCGGCACGTCCAGGCTGAAATCCCCGTCAAATACGGTATTGATCTTCGCCGGATAGCTGACCGCGTACTGCTTGAGCTCCGAATTCACTGCCAGATGCATAAGGATGCTGTCAGGATACACCGCAGCGCTCTCATAGACCGCATGAATGTCACTGTCCGTCTTTCCCTGCTCCTTCAAAAGCGCAAGGGCTTCCTCCCTGTCTGCCGGAAGCTCCTTCGCAAGAATCTCCTCCGGAATATCCGCGCGGATCTCCTCCGTCGTTGCGGTCTCAATGCTCACCTCTGTGGTCTGCGCCTCCTTATCCTTCGACTTGTCGTGAAAATGCTTCCATATGCCCGTGATCATCTTAATGATCCCGACCAGGATCAGAACCAGAACCAGAACCAGAATACTGATCCGGATGATGATCCTGCGCATCCTGCGCTTTCTCTTGCGCTCCCTTGCCTCACGCCTCCGCCTTCTGGCTCGTCTCTCCATTTCTATCTCTTCCGGTGTCAATGCTTCATAATCTTCCATCCTTCGTCCCACCTTTTATCATAAATCCTCTTTACTGCAACTGTATATCACAACAAGTATAACACGAAATCTGATAAAAGAAAGTGAAAAAACAAAAAAATATTATTTTAATTCCATGCAGAGATTCTTGCGCTCCCCGAACAACCTGTGCTATATTAAAATAAGGTATTGCGGTCTGGCGGAGATCATGAACCGGAATATACCGCCGGATCAAACAACAATAACGACATGCTGCCTTGGAAATGGCAGCGCAAGGAGGTTTATTATGTATAGTGATGGAAAAATATGGATCGGAACATCCAATGATGAAAAGGTATATATCTATCCGAAAATGGCAAACCGCCACGGGCTGATCGCGGGCGCGACAGGAACCGGCAAGACCGTAACGCTTAAAGTCCTCGCGGAATCCTTCAGCGACTGCGGCGTCCCCGTCTTCTTTGCCGATGTCAAGGGAGACCTGTCCGCGATGTGCTGTCCCGGCTCCGCAACCGCATCGATTCAGGAGAAGCTTACGTCCATGGGGCTTGCGCAGGCTGGCTTTTCCTTCCACGGATATCCCACAGTATTCTGGGATGTCTATGAGGAATTCGGACTGCCGCTTCGCACCACGATCTCGGAGATGGGACCGCTGCTTTTATCCCGCATCATGAACCTGACAGAGACACAGTCCAATGTGCTCACCGTTGTCTTCAAGATCGCCGATGACGAAGGGCTCTTACTGATCGACACCAAGGATCTGCGCGCCATGTTGCAGTATGTGGCTGAGAATGCCTCGGAGTATTCCCTGAGATACGGCAATCTGGCAAAACAGAGCATTGGCGCCATCACCAGGGCTGTCGTGGCGCTGGAGTCGGAGGGGGGCGAGCTGTTCTTCGGCGAGCCTGCCCTCAATATCCGGGACTGGATCTGTACCGACTGCAACGGCAAGGGCATGATCGAGGTGCTGGACTGCCGGAAACTGATCCAGAACCCTACCATGTACGCCACCTTCCTGCTCTGGATGATGTCGGAATTATTTGAGACACTTCCGGAGGCTGGAGACCTCGACAAGCCGCGGATGATCTTCTTCTTTGACGAGGCGCACCTTCTCTTTGAAAATGCCTCCAAGCCGTTAAAGTCCAAGATTGAACAGGTGGTCAAGCTGATCCGCTCCAAAGGCGTCGGCATTTATTTCGTCACCCAGAAGCCATCGGATATACCGGACGGCGTCCTTTCCCAGCTCGGCAATAAGGTACAGCACGCTCTGCGCGCCTACACGCCCGCGGAACAGAAGGCTGTCAAGGCGGCAGCCCAGTCCTACCGCGTGAACGACGCCTTTGACACCTATACCACCCTGCTGGAGCTTGGCATCGGGGAAGCGCTCGTGTCAGTACTCGACGAACAGGGCGTTCCCACTATGGTCAGAAGATGCCAGATTCTTCCACCGCAGAGCCAGCTCGGCGCGATCGATGAAGCGATCCGACAGCGGGAGATCCAAAACAGCCCGCTCTATGTGCGTTACGCCGAAGCCTTTGACAGGGATTCCGCCTATGAATTTCTGAACAGGCAGGCCATCCGTCAGGCTGAGGAACGGGAGCAGCAGGCACAGGCAGCCGCAGAGGAAAAACAGCGCCTCAAGGAAGAGGCGGCGGCCGAGAAGCAGCGCCAGCGTGAGGATGCCGCAGCCGAAAGGCAACGCCAGCGTGAGGAAGCAGCGGCCGAAAGGCAGCGGCTTAAGGAGGAGGCTGCAGCGCGAAAAGCCGAGGAAAAGAAAGCCGAGGCGAAGAACAAGGCCGTCAAGCAGACCATGAACCGCGTAGCAGGATCAGCGGCAGGCACCGTCGGCCGCGAGCTCGGCAACCAGGTAGGGAAATCCATCGGAGGAAGCTTTGGAAAACGGCTTGGCGGAAATGTGGGCGCCACGCTGGGACGCGGCCTGCTCAGTACTTTCTTGAAATAATAACAGGCATTCGCGAAAACGATATACTGTTTCGCAATTACCTGATTACCGGTAATACATGGGGGGAGGATGCACATATGAAGCTTGTATATTTTGATTATTGCGCTTTCTCGATCTTAATCGTCCTGATTGTGACTATGCTCCTCCGCAAAATGACCAGAGGATACAGCAACCAGATCTTTATCTTTTTGATGGCCGTATTCTCTGTGGCCGTTACGATGGATATCTGGGCAGTTACGCTGGATAATATGGGAGCAGGAAATCTCCTCTACAAATACATCTCCCATACCCTTTACCTGATCACACGTTACTGCACCACGCCGGTCTATATTGTATATCTCATATCGCTTACGGACAACTGGCACCGGATCCATGTGGAAAGAACAATTCTGATCCTTGGATTTCCGCTAATGTTTGTAGTGTTCCTGCTGCTCGGCAACGCGTTTACAAAATTTATGTTCTATTTTGACGGGAAGGACGCCTATACCAGGGGAACAGGGTTTATCCTGCTTTATGTACTCTCCGCCTTTTACCTGCTGTATGGCCTGATCTACCTGCTGCGTTACCGGAAGCTTTATCGCAAACGCCAGTGGATTTCCGTTCTGCTGATCTTTCCGCTTTCTGTCATTGCAGTTGTAGTACAGTTTTTTATCCCCAAAGCCCTGCTGGAAATGTTTTCGTCAGTCATCTGCCTGATGTTCATCACCGCCATGGTACAGCGCCCGGAGGATACCGTGGATACGGATACCGGACTGCGCAAAAGCAGCGCCTATGGCGAGGATATGCACCGATGCTTCCAGACAGGCAAGCCGGCGGAGGTCATCGAAGTCAATATCGTGAACTACGATTCCCTGAGGGACATGCTGGGATATGACGGCATCCACTCGCTGATCGCGAAGGTCGCGCATACCCTGGAGGAGATTGACCGGCTCTGCCAGACACGGGCGGATCTGTACCATTTGGGGGACGGTGCCTTTCGCCTTGTGGTGAACCGGCGCCACTTTGACCACACCCTGGATTGCGCGAATCTGATCAATTCCGAACTGAAACAACGCATCCGTCTTGGCCAGACCGAGGCCAACCTCTCCGTCTGCGTCTGCGTGACCCGCTGTCCAAACGAGATAGCCGATATGGATTCCCTGATGGTATTTGAGCACGACATCAACGCCTCCGCCTATACCGGAGACGTGCTTTACGCATCAGAGCTCTACCGCAAGGATTATTATGACGTCATGAAGGATATTGACCGGATCATTGAACGCGCTCTCTCCAGCCACAGGTTTGCGGTATACTACCAGCCGATCTATTCCGTCAACGAGAAAAAGTTCCGCTCCGCCGAGGCCCTGCTCCGGCTCAACGATGAAAAATACGGTTTTATCTCCCCGGAAATCTTTATCCCCGCAGCCGAAAAAAGTGGAGCCATCCACAGGATCGGACGGTATGTGCTCGAGGAGGTATGCGCCTTCATCTCCAGCAGCATTTATAAAGAGCTGCAGCTTGAATACATCGAGATCAATCTATCCGTAGCGCAGTGCATGGAGAAAAACCTGTTCCGTGACGTACTCGACATCCTGCACAGATACCAGGTGCAGCCTGAACAGATCAATCTGGAGGTAACAGAGACCGCCGCGGCAATCTCCCAAAACACTATGATGAACAACTTGAAAAAGCTGACTGAAGCGGGCATACAGTTTTCCCTCGATGACTTTGGAACCGGTTATTCCAATATGCACCGCATCGCCTCCCTTCCCCTGCAGATCGTGAAACTGGATAAATCCTTCGCTGTCACGGAGGGCAACCCGAAAATGCGGATCGTGCTGGAAAACACCATCCGCATGATCAAGGCAATGCACATGAAGATCGTGGTGGAGGGCATTGAGACAGAAACCCTCGTGAAGCAGTTTTCCGCTCTGGAATGCGAGTATATTCAGGGCTACTATTACTCACGCCCCCTGCCCAGGGATGAATTCATCCGTTTTCTTCAGGAGTATCCCGCAGCCGGCTAAGGAGATGCTGTTCCTGACGCCGTCATCCCCTCAGGACCTGGATCGAATACGCCGTTGACTGCGGCGGAATACTCGCTGTCATAAAGGCTGCATGCTCAATCCTGACACGCATTCCGGATCTGAGCCACTGCAGCGGGACCGGCCTGCCGGACACGTCGAGGATTGCTGTTTCCGGCGAGATCTGGAAACGGACGGCCGTTGCGGGATTGTGATGCCTGAATGTCAGAATGTACTGTCCCCTGACGCTGACCTCCGCTATCCGGGCAATCGTTGTCTCGGCTTTCACCGGACGGCTTACAACCTGAATCAGGTATGCCTCCGCCTGTGGCGGAATACTCCTGGTCATCTCCGCGGAGAATGAGGCGTGAACCGTCATCCCCTCCGTAATCTCCTCCAACGGGATCCGCCTGCCGTGCTCATTCCGGACCATAGTCTCAGGTCCTGCCAGCAGGCTTACCGTATGCCTCGGACACCTCCTGATCGGACAATCTGTATATGTGATCGTAATCTCCACGCCGATTCGGCTGCGTGACACTTCATCGACCACCGCGTCCAGCACATTGATCACATCCGGATAATACGGCTGTTCCGGTTCGCAGCCGCAACCCTGCCCTTTCCGGCAGGAGCAGTCAGACCCGCTTAATTCCGCCCGTTCCATTTCCGGCTCCATTTCCGGCTCCATTTCCGGCTCCATTTCCAATTCTTCCCCGTCTACCATCTTTCACACCTGTGAACCATATTCCCTAACAGAGTATGCAGCCGGGGCGTCCGGCGTTCCCGTCACGGCCGCGCAGGACAGCCGGAGTCCACGCTTTCCGCAGAGAAGCCGGCCGGTCATAGCCGACAGCCTCCTGTAGACGGGTTTGCAACAAAAAAGGGGATACCGCCTACGCGATATCCCTTTTTGTATGCCAATTGCCATCCGATCCTTCAGACCGACGCTCCGGCTTTTTTACATGAATACCAGTCCCTCATCATCATCGTCATCCTTGCTGATCGCCAGCATGCCGTTATTGCTGGTGTTGGACAGCAACAGCGTCAGACCGACATTTCTGCCCGCTCTGTCGCCGGTTGCCACATAGATCTCACCGGACTCAACCAGGGTCAGCGCAATCTTCAGAGCCTGTGCCTTAAAGTTCATCAGCTCTCTCCTGTCATTGGAGCTTAACTTGAACAGGTACTGGTTCTTGGAGCTGATCAGCAGAATGCTGTACTTGTTCGTGGTTCCCTTCTTCGTCAGCATACCGGATCCAACCATTCTGGAGTTGGCAACCAGAATCTCTGAGTTATCCTCCTCGCCGTACTCCCTGAAGATCAGGTTGAATACCTTGTTGTATTCCTCTTCCGTATCTACATGTACAGGCATCTCCGCTACCGCAAATTCTATGATGGAATCAGCCAGCTTGATCTGTCCGCCCTCATCATTGATCATTGCTGTACAGCTCTTCGGTACCTGCAGGCGGAAGAACTTGTTCTGGATCACCTTGTCAGACGGGCTCTCCTTCGGGTTCAACAGCTCTTTGAACTTCTCCTCGATCATATGCATACAGGTCAGCGCGTCCACATCGCCTTCCCTTACAATATCCTTAAGTCCCTCGTAGAGATCTCTCAGACCCTGATCCAGCACGGACTTCGACGCCAGCACCTGCTTGAGCGCCGGAATCGATCCCTTCTTGGCCACAGCGGCATACAGCCTGATCCGCTCCGCCTCTGACACGCCCTGCGAAATCTTATGCTCGATAACCTGGAACAGGTATTCCTTGCTGAAATCCTGATACCCTGCTTCATACGCTTTAAAGAAGTAATCCAGACTCTTGATCGGTCCTGAATAGCCTTCCTTATTCTCCTGTGCCTGGCAATACGCGCCATATTCGTAGGCAGCCTCCACACTTCCCAGATTGATCGCTGTGGAGAAGGCTTCTTCAATTTCCCTCTCGCTGGCCAGATAAAATACCTGATCCTTCTTATACATGGCAACCTTGAAAGCCGTATCCGCATTACCTTCCTGAATTGCCCGCTCCCACGCGCTTACATTGTTCTGAAGCTGTGAAGGATCACCCAGACTCTCAATATCCTTGATATACGGTTCCGCATCGTAGATGCCGTTCTCAATCGCGCGTTTCAGGTAATCAAGCGCAAGCCTGCCATCCCGTCTGCCATCCGCCAGGCCGTAATAGTAAAACCGTCCCAGATAGAACGGAACACGCTTATGCTTCAGCTTGTCAGCTTTCTCATACCACTCCTTGGCAACCGCGTACTTTTTCAAATGCTGGTCATAAATATTACCGATCAGGAACGCGAGATCCGGATCCTGATTGGAATTAAACAGCTGCTCCGCATAGCTGATCGTGCGGTTGATATCGTGATACGGGCTGGCCTCATCATAGTACAGCTCAATGAACAGGTAGCTCGCTTTCGTGCTGCCGTTCTGAAGAGCAATCTTGGCATTCTGCATTGCCTTCTCATAATTGTCCATATTGTAGTAGTACAGCGCTTCGTTGTAATACTGGATCTCAGTACGGTTCGCACTCTTCTCACCGAGCAGGGTCGGCTTCACAAATGCAAAGGAGTTAGCCACCTCAAAAATAATCTCATTGTACTGCTCCATAATCTCCATTGTAGAGCAGACAAATCTGAGACATGCCCACCGGTTCTTCTGCTTAAACGCAAAGGTGACGATTCCCTTGTCCTGCTCCTTGTGATGGAATCTCGCAGAAATACCGCTTGCATACTCCGTAATATAGGAAGAAATCTTTAACTCGACCTCAAACGCGTCATTCTGATAGATCAGGTAATCCTCAAGCTCTCTCTCTGAATCCTTCGGAACAGTCGTATAGTTCACATAGATCGCGAAATCCTTGTAGGTATGGCTCGGCGCGTAGTACTCCTCCTCAGAATCAGCGTCCACGCTCTTCACCCAGTCCTTCGGCAGCTTATGGATAAAGCCCTCCACCTGATCATGCACATATGTATACTGGTACTGCAGCTTCGAAGCATCCTGCGGCTTGTATCGCGGCTCAATGCCCTTGGCCTTACGCTTCTCAGCGATCTCGGAGTAAATCTTATCCTTCTCCTCAAATTCAATGCTGTCCGCATGTGTCTCCCTGTACTCCAACTGTTCCAGCGCTGCCTTTGCCTTGGAATCGCCCCTGTCGGCAAGCTTCTTATACCACTGCTTAGCCTTCTCAAAATCGGGCTGGATCACAAAATCACCCTTGTTGCCATGGATATCGACCTTGTTCAATCCCTTCTCGTAGATATCTCCCAAACGCATATTCGCCTGGCCGACACCCAGACTCGCAGCCTTCTCTAAATGGCTCACAGCCTTGTCAAAGTTCTGCATATCAAGCATCAGAAGACCGAGCTTATACAGCATGCTCCCATCCTCTACCAGCTGGATGTACCGCTCATAATACGTCACAGCCTTATTCCGATCCGGTTCCGTCGCAATATCCTTGTACTTCCCGGTCTCATAGACTTCACCCAGAATCTTCAACGCCTCACAGCCATACTGCTGGTACTGAGGATTCATCATGGCATCCTGTGCCAAACCATCCAGTGCGCTGATCGCCTCCTTGGAGATTCCATGCTCGACCAGCTCCATCGCCTTGTCGTGCTTTTTCTCCATGATCCTGGCCGCATTGTCCTCTTCCTTGCCCTGGCCGCGTTTTGAGCTGAATACCTGTTTAATACGTGATAATAATCCCATTCCTTCACCTGCTTTCTTTGTATACTTTCACTGAAATCATTGTATCACAGTGTTCCCCAAAGGGCAAGCAGACATTTGAAATCTTTGCAAGATTTCCGTTAAAACGTTACTATTTAATGCCTGACCGGACGGTTTCCGACGGGAGTTTTGTTCACACTACGGGCAGGTATTCGTCGAATGCTTTCGCAACAGTTTACCAGGTTCGCCCCCTTTGGCTGCTCATAAAAAAACAGCAGCCAAAGCTGCTGTTTTTTCCTCTCAGAACAGGCTGTCCATCAGATCGCCTGTGGAATACCTTGCCGATGTTCCGCCTGCGGTATACATGCGCGAATTGCCCAGCGCATTACTCATGCTCTTCTCAATCGTGCCGGACGCAGACTGGATCTTGTTCCCGAAAGAGCCCTCTCCGTTGAAAAGCGTCTTGACCGTATTCATATCCGCGTTCTTGAACTTCTCCTCGTCAATTGACAGGGTGTTGTCCGAATTGATCTTGATTCCGATCTCATTTAACAGTTTGCCGTTGCTGGACGCGGAACGCACCATGCCGAGCGTCTTGCGCAGCACAGAACGGTCATCACTCTTCGTGGAGTCCTTCACCACCTTGTTATAGGAGGATACCAGACTGTCCACTGCCTTGTAAATCTTTTCCTTATCGTAATCCGTCTTCGTCTCTCCGGTCTTCTCATCCTTGAGCTCAACCTTCTGGAACAGCGAGTCCTTCCCGGTCTTGGTCAGCGCACCGGCCGCCTTATTAAGCGCGTCCGCCTCACCCTTCAGGCTGGTCCTGGTCACCCTTGCAGCCTTCGCTTCCTCCTCGCTCTCTGTCTTATTCTGATCCGATCCATACTTCTTATAATACGCCTTGATCAGCTTATTATAAGACCCCTTCGTCACCGAGGAGTACTCTGCCAGATCGATCCCTAACAGATTCCCGCTGCCTGCCTTGGACGGACTCTGCACATTCTGCAGCGCATAGGACGAATTACTCTGGTAGGAATTACCCCAAATACTGTTGATCGATGCCATACCCACCACTCCTTTGATCCCTTCCTGAGGAACCTCCATGTTCCCTTTCTGCTGGTTCTACCTTTCATTATACCACAAGATCCGCCATTTGCAATCAATAAAAATATAAATTTTGCATCTGCGGTTCTGCTGCTTTTCTGAATAAAACACAGTCACAGCTTCGATCTGTGAAAATGATATACTTCCAATCTGCGTCTTCTTCCTGAAAATGTCAAGGGGAAGAACAATATAATTCTGCAAAAGCTCCAGTTTGATTCCCGAATCTGACACTGCCGCAGTATGCAACACCTCACCAAAACGATGTTGTATATATTGGCTTTTTAAACAGCATCAGGTATCAATGCTTCATCCCGTATTGCGGTCACAGATCTGTCACCCTGAGCGATTCTTGTAAGCTTCTCAGCAAGAATCGGATCACACTCCTTTATTTTGTCAGGGATGAGATACTTGCCGTCATTTTGCTTGAAAGTACCGTCTTTCTTCTTCTCCGCATCCAATACCGGAACACGATACCAGTTCACACCTATCGTAAACCCGTGTGCCTGCAAGCATTTCAATAATCCGATTATTCCGTAATCACCGATGTCCCCGGCATGTCTATCCTGCATCCAATCACCTTTTTCGATTATGACATTATGTATGCAAAATCATCGCATAGCTTTTCAATCCAGTCTTTCGAGACGATCACATCAAGCCAGTCCTTCGGTATATTCTCATATCCATAGGCCAAACCGGCAAGCCCTCCGGCAACTGCTCCTACCGTATCGGTATCATCCCCAAGATTAACCGCCTTCAAAACACAGTCTGAAAAAGAATCCGAGTTTAGAAGACACCACACCGCCGCTTCAAGCGTATGTACAATGTATCCGCTGCTCTTTATTTCAAAGTCCAGCAATCCCATAAATACTGACAGATCGCTTAGTCGTCCATACGAATCCATCTTGATTTCCGTTGAAAACGCTCCATTAAACCACGGATATATCTCCGATGCTTTGTCGTAAAAGTCCAATGTTCTGCTAACCGCATTCTGAACAGCTTCCAGCACAGATTTTCCTTCACGGTATATCAGTTCATGACAGATTGCCGTATGAATCATACAGCCGATCTGACTGCGCGGATGACCGTGTGTGAGTTTGGAAGCGTTGTGAGCGTCTTCCACTGCTTCCTCAAACATTGCGTCATGCCAGAACTCATCGTCCAGACAGGAATATAATGATACTGGCATTATTCTCATTAAAGAGCCATTCCCGTTATCACGCTCACCGCATTCACCACAAGAAAGGGGATCCGTACCAGGTCTGTATCTTGCTATTGCCCGTGAACAGGTAATCCCTATATCAAAAACCCTGCCATGCGGAGTATAATCCCCGTTCAGCCGCCAATTTCGGAACTTCTCCATAATATTGTCATACCTGATTCCGCCATTTTCTATGATGCTATCTAATGTGGCCAGCATCATGCTACTGTCATCAGACCATGTTCCTTTAGGCTGACTATGAGTGCCGTATTCACGCATATCCATCACAGGATCCGCTTTGCGTTCTGCTCTGCTTGTAAACTCAACAGGAACTCCGAGAGCATCACCAACAACTACTCCAAATATCCCCGCTTTTATCGCTTCCTTCGATTCCATGATTCTTATTCTCCCTGACCTGCTTTAGCTTTTTATAAATATTAAATCGGATCTCTTCCAGCGTAGCGCCAAAGCCCCTCCCATCTTTCTGTATTGCCTTATTCAATTCCTCTTTCTTATCATCCGGAATAAGCTCATACATCAAGCGACCGCAAGCACGTAAGATTTCTTTCCCGTACTCATGATCTTTATATTTTTCTCCCTATTCATGAAGATATTTGTAACTACTCAGCAGGTCTGCGCATTCACTGCGCAGACCGTGCCAAAACAGTATATTTTGCCGTGCAGCGGGTGAATTAGGATGCGCAAGCTTCACCCGCTGCGTAACTACTCAGCACCTGCTGAGTAGTTACAGATATTTTATATCCACCTCGGGATCTCCGCTGAGACCGCCGGTGATTTCTTTCATGATTGCTTCAAAATCTTTATTTTCTGCCATGTTGGTTCTCCCTTCACGACTTATCTTCCGCATGGTTCATGATTCCTGCAAACACAGGAAGGCCGGTCCCGTTATGAACAATCGCATATATAATAGGCAAAAATTTTTGAATTTTCAATGTTTATGGCAGCTCAAAGGCTGCGAAGTATGAGCAGCTAGTTATAGTGTGTCATGCCACCTTACCCCTGTACATAGCCTGATGTGATTTCTGTTCGTCAGACCAGAGGTTTGCCTACAGCTTCCTTCAGATTCCACCTCGCGATGGACACCCTTGCTGTTC
>CAMHJT010000013.1 GCA_946185495.1 uncultured Clostridiaceae bacterium
CCCTTCGTCTCCAGATACTCCTTCAGAAGCTCAATCTGCGTGGTCTTGCCGGAACCGTCCGGTCCCTCCATTGTAATAAATATTCCTTCCAAAAACTCATCCCCTTATTCTTCCTCTGACTGTAACCGTCCCCATTTTTTCCTGCCGCGGGCTTTCTTTCTGAACCAGTCCATCTTGTCCGCAACCACGCGGATTCCCGCGTCTTCCTCTATTCCCATGATCACGAGCCCGCTCTCCCTCGCCCGCCGCAGTTCCTTTAAGATCTCCGCTGACAAGATCTCTCCCGGCGCAACGATCGGAATGCCCGGCGGATACGCGTACAAAAACGCGCCGCTCACCCTTCCGGCCGCATCCATGAACGCCACCGTCTCCTGCGACTTCGCGAGCGCCTCCGCAATCGGCATCTGCCGCTCCGGCAAAATCCTATATAATGTTGTATCGGCAGGTTGATCCCAATCCGTTAACTGACTGTCAATGGTTTCCATCGCCCCAAGCAGCGCCTCAAACGCCTCCTTCGAATCCGCCACCGAGGTCATGGCCACCACATAGCTGCTGCCCGCCATCTCCATCACCTGGCCGTATTCCCGGTGCAGCATGTCCGCGAGCATGGTTCCCGTCAGGGGAACCGTCTCCTCGTCCTGCCGGATCCCGCAGCCCACGACGGAAAAGACCAGCTTGCCCTCGTCATAGCTGTAAAGCTCACTGCGGTTAAAATCCTCCGGGGTCACCAGATGAATGTGAGACAACCTGCCAAACTGCTTGCGGTATTCCGCCAAAAGCTCCTTGTAAACGATGAACAGCCCGTCCCTCGCATGATCCATTTTCGCGATGCAGGCCTCCATGCACGCCATCATCACATAGGAAGGAGACGAGGTCTGATAAATCTGCAGATATTCCTCCACCTTCTCTGTCTTCACCAGCTTTCCGCCAAGATGCAGCAGCGAGCACTGGGTCAGCGCCGGCAGCGTCTTGTGCAGGCTCTCCACCACGATATCCGCGCCAAGCCGGATCGCTGTCTCCGGAATCCGGTCATAATCGGTATTGGAAATGGTCTCGTTGACATGCTTCATATATTCAAAGTGCGCGCCATGCGCCGAGTCCACGATCAGCGGAAGCTTCGCCTTGTGTGCGATCTTCGCGATCTTCTCCACGTCGCTGACCACGCCCTCGTAGGTCGGGGACACCAGCACCACCGCCTTCGCGTCCGGATGCCGCTTGATCACCTTCCGCACCGAATCCGGATCCACGCCGCCGAACAGGTCCCACTTCTCATTCCACTCCGGCATGATATAATGCGCCCGAAGCCCCAGCAGGCGGACGGCGTTATACACGGATTTGTGGCAGTTGCGCGCCAGGATCAGGCTGTCCCCCGGCCTGCACACCGCGGAGATCGCCGCCATGAGCCCGCAGGTGGAGCCGCCCACCAAAAAATAGCTCCGGTTCGCCCCGTACACCTGCGCCGTCTGCTCCATCGCCGTCCGGATCACGCCCTGCGGATGATGCAGGCAGTCCAGGTTCCCCACCTCCGTCACGTCAATGAGATAGGGATTTTCCACCACCTCTGGAAAGATTGTGTAAAGCCGCCGCTTGTGCCCCGGCATATGCCATGGATACGCCCCCTCCGTATTATATGCAATTAATTCACTCAATATCGGTTGTTCCATACGCTTCTCTCTCTCATATCATCCACCGGAACCAACAATCGCTTTTGCTTATTATATCAAAAATACTGCGTTATCTCAATCATTTTGTGAGCTGCGCGGTTCCCATCACGCCTTTTCCTGCTTGTTGTAGCTCTCGTGGATATTGCTGATATCCTCCACCGTTCCACCGCCATGGTCGTCCGGCGCCCGGAACTGCCCTTTCTCCACCAGGCGCAGGAAGGCGTCCACCACATCTGCCGTAAGCTGCGTGCCCGCCGCGTCCCGGATGATCGATACCGCCTTTTCAAAGTTCATCCGTTTCCGGTACGGACGGTTGGAGTACATCGCGTCAAAGGTATCCGCCACCGCGATGATCTGGGCTACTCTCGGAATCTCGTCACCCTTAAGCCCCTTCGGGTATCCCTTGCCGTCAGGGCGCTCATGGTGCGCGCCCGCGCCAATGGCCAGCTCCGGCATGATGCTGATATCCTTCAACACATCATATCCCAGCGCCGCGTGGGACTTGATCGTCTGGAATTCCTCGTCCGTGAGCTTGCCCGGCTTATTGAGCACCTCTGGCGGAACGCCGATCTTGCCAATGTCATGCATCATGGCAATGCTGTGGAATTTCTCCACCGTCTCCTCATCATAGCCGAGCTCCCTGGCCAGCATCACCGTGTAGTCCGCCACCCGTGAGGAGTGCCCGTTGGTGTACGCGTCCTTCATATCGATCGTCTTGGCAAAGGCCTGGACGATCTCCCGGATCAGCTCCTTGTCCTCCTCCTGCTTTTTCAGGTATTTCCTGGTCTTGATATGGATATACAGGCGGATCGCCTCAGCGATGAAAACCGCGAAGATCACCAGCATGACCACATGGAACCATACATGCTCATAAAAAGCTTTTTCCTTGATGATTGGCAGCTCATAGGTGTATACGCCCTCGGAATCCCGCAGGGTGACCTGGTAATGGTACTCTCCGCCCCCAAGGTTCGTATAATCCACGGGCCCGAACTCGCTCCATTTCACCGTCGTCCCCTTTTTGTCAAACCCCTCCAGAAAATAATCAACATTCGGATTCGACAGCGCGTAGTTGCAGACATTGGAATAAATCGTCAGCTTCCCGACATCTGAAGGCAGGATGATCTGTCCCTGCCCGTTCGGATAAATCCGCATCCCGTCCGCAGCCACATACGGAAAGGCAACCCTCACATTCATCACGCTTTCAAATTCACGGTCCGGATTAAATTTCGCCACGCCTGTGGATCCGGCCATATACAGGTCTCCATCCTCCGTATATTCACTGTAGGAATTTGCTGTCGCGATACAGGGCAGGCCGTCGTCTATTCCATAAAATACCGGATTCACCTCTCCGTTTTCCATCATTTCTTCCGGCGACACCTGATAGATGCCATTGCTGCTTAAAATCCACAAATCGTCCCCCGCGCTCTGGTACAGGTCAAAATTGTTGGAATACGGAAAATGCTCCACCGTGGTGATCTGATAGTCCGAATCCATGAACGAGATGGAATTGCTGGTCACAATCCAGTAGATGTCTCTTCTTAAGTCCTTCTTGATCCGCATGATCACCTCGGAATGCAGCCCGTCCTTCTTGCCGAGGTGTACAGCCTCCTCCGCGTCCTCATGAATCACATAAATACCTCCCCCGTCCGTACCGAGGAGGATATCGCCGTTTTCTCCCCCAAGCACAGTCAGGACTTCTGTATTGCTGATCCCCATTTCCTCTCCATAGACCTTCTCCACGCCATTTTCCCGGATCAGCGCCACGCCTCCTGTGCAGGCGGCCAGGAAGCTGCCGTCCTCCCGTTCCCAGACCGTCCGGACCCTGGCCGACGGCAGGCCGTCCAGCATGCCATAGCATACTGCCGTTCCATTCTCATACCGGATCAGTGGATATTCGCTGAAATTGGAAATCCACAGGCGGTTCCTGCTGTCCCTTATAATCGAACGGATCTTGCAGCCCGCAAGAAGCTTGATCAGGTCATCGGCCTCCACCTCCCCGCCCGATGGGCGCACAGCGCTTTTTAAGGGGCATTTTTCAATCCGGCGGTCATCCCCCAGTATCATCAGACCGTTATTGCATCCCATGAAAAGCTGTCCGTTATACAGGCAGGTCGTGTTGACCGATGCCGTCTCCAGCGAATTTCTTGCAAAAATATCCGTAAACCTGCAGGTCACCAGCTTCATCACGCCCTGTCTGGAGGATATGAACCAGAGATTGCCCTGATAATCCGCCATCACATCCTCCACCGCGCTGTTGAGCGGTATATTCCTGGGCTGTTCCAGATGGTCATTCTTCAGCACGCCAATCCCGTTATCCGCGCAAACCCAGAGCTGCTCCCCGAACCTTCTTACAAAATGAACCTGCTCCAAAGGACTCACATTGATCCGCTTCTCTGGAGAGAAATCACCGTCCATCTTGCCATAAAGAAGCTCCGATCCCATCGTTCCAAGATAGACATAACCCGGCTGCGCCGGATCCGGATAGACAAAATAACTTTCCTCCACCCCTAACCGTGAGAGATCGCAAAACCCCGTGACTGTCCGGTTCTCTATCGTAAAGACCGCTCCATCCATGGTCACGCCGTACAGGATATCGTCCGGCCCGCGCTCCATCCTGCGTACATATTCATTGTTAAGCCTCTCATCATCCACCAGCTGTATCTGCATCTGGCCATCCACCACAGCCACGCCCTTTGTGGTCGCGATATAGATCAGTCCATCCTCCGTCTCCACCACGGAACGGATCGTATCGGAGCTTAGGCCGTTTTCCATTGAAAACATGGTGTTTTTTCCTTTATCCATCACAGCCACGCCGTTGTCGTTGGTTCCGACCCACAGCCGTTTCCTGCTGTCCTCAAAGAGCGTGGTCACGCTGGTGATGCCGGTGGTAGAATCCATTCTCTCAAAGGTATTCCCGTCATAACGGATCAGGCCGCTATAGCTTCCAATCCACAAAAATCCGTCGCTGGTCTCAATGATCGCGTTGGCCTCACAGGTAGGCAGGCCGTTCCGGTTGTCATACAGCACAGCGGCATATCCGTCCCCATTGCCAAAGGGATCCACCATCATCCGGCCGGACTCCGCGCCGGCCTCTTTTGCCGACTCGGCCTGCATTCCGGATTCCTTTTCTGCCCTGACCGCAGACGGATTCCCGCCTGCAAGCATTCCTATGAAAAACGCCATATTGGCATAAAGCAGAAGTTTCCTCAATTTTCTCATTTCATTTTCCGCCTCCAATCTCTTACGTACCCTGCGAAATGATCCTTATCCTGTCCAAGGCGGCCTCCGCCGTCACACTTCCCTTGCAAGCTCCATCCTGCAGATCGCGTTTCCCTTCTCAACAAACCTTGTCTCATACTCCGTCATCACATTTCCCTGTACATACTCAGAGTGGTGCAGGTCATAGGTATAATTCAGGATCTTCCAGCGCGGCGCCTGCTCTGCCTGCTCCATCGAAAAATCAAACAGCTCCCTGTTATCGGTCTTAAAGATCACATGGCCGTCCCTCTTCAGCAGCTTCTCATACCGGTCCAGAAAAGCCTGCGAGGTCAGCCGCCGTTTGGCATGCCGGTCCTTCGGCCAGGGATCCGAAAAATTCAGGTAAATCCGGTCCACCTCCCCTTCGCCGAACACATCCGCGATATATTCCGCCTCCATCCGGATAAAATAAATATTCGGAAGCTCCTCCTGCTCCTGCTTTTCGAGTGCCCGCAGCAGCACCGAGGAATACTTCTCAATCCCCACATAATTAATCTCCGGATTCCGGGCAGCCAGCGTCATGATAAACTGTCCCTTTCCCATCCCGATCTCAATGTGGACCGGATTGTCGTTTCCAAATACGGTATTCCATTTTCCTTTATATTCTGTCTCATTTTTAATCGTAAACCGGCTCTCAGCGATCACATCCCTGGCTCCGGGCACGTTTCGTAATCTCATGTCTTCACTCCTTTAAAAAAAGCGGGGTTTCCGCCTTTACTTTATAACAGATTCCAATCTACAAAAATACCGTCCGGTAATGCCACGCTAGAAATAGCAGGCATGCCGCAAGCGCAAGCCTTATCATTCCCCGGATCACCCAGTAGATCCTGAAGCTTCCCAAAACGCCCCGCAGATACCAGATCCCGGTCTGGTCCCGTTTCCTGCTGTTGCACCTGTGGCAGCTCGGCACCAGGTTTCTCACATCATTCACATTGCGGATTCCCTGTAATCTCAGGCCGATCTGCACAAGCCTGCTGCTCCTGGCCTTCGCCACCGGAACCAAATGGTCCACCTCGACCTTCCGCGCCTTGAGCCTCCTGTGGCAGTACCTGCAGCGGTAAGGCGGCGCATTATGCCGGAAAAACAGTTCCCGGTAATTCGCCGATCTCGTCCATTCCTTCCTGTACCAGTTATATTTCAGCCTGTACCTGTCACAGACTCTGGCAATGTACGTCCGATCCTCCGCCTCTATCGTCCAGCAGCCGTTTGCGTGCTGCCTGGCTCCCAGTTTTTTGAGACGGTGCTTCGCAAACCATCTGCTGTTTTTCTGAATGTATATTTCCGCCTTCCAGATCTGCTCCACCGTCCCTTCTCACGCATCTTCCCTGCAATTGTAACACATCCCGCCACATAATGCAAAAACTGATTGACCCCCTCAAATCAAACAGGCAGGGATCCAGCCTGCTCGCCGCGCAGGAGCGCGCCCAGCATTAGCTGAAATCCTTTCTTGCACGCCTCTTTGCATAAAGCAAAAAAAATAAGCAGAACATTGTCTGCTTATTTTCCAATTCATTATTTATTCAGCATTTCCTCTACTTCTTCGTAGCTCAAACCACGCTCAGCGATCAGTGCATCCAGCTTAACAAGCTGCTCTTTCTTTACCTTGCTCTCAAGCTCCTTCTTGGTCTTCTTTAATTCCTTCAGGGCACCCTCCATGTTTTCGATATCTGCTGTTACCATCTCTAACTGCTCTTCCAGGGTATAGCTCTTTCTTCCTCTAGCCATCTTCACAAACCTCCTAAAAAAAAATAATAATAATACATTTAAAAAATGTATATCGCACAGCTATGTGCCTGAATAAAATAATCCTTTCACATTCCAAATATATGTGATAGCTTCAGCATACCATAAAGCACCATATTTGTAAAGTCCTCCAAAAACATAAAATTCTGTTTTTTGCAAATGAAATGGATATGCGTGATTGCAATCTATCCTTTAATATGCTAAAGTAATTGAAAGCAACAATTCTCTGAACATGATGATCACAAACATTTTGATATTTTACAATATATGATCAACCAGCCAAAAAACTACCAAAGCTTTCAACCGGCATAACGCGACAAATACACGGAGGCGAAGCCAGCATGAAAAAACTAATCAGCATCATTTTACCCTGCTACAATGTGGAACCCTATTTAAGCCGCTGCTTTGACAGCCTGAAAGCGCAGACCATCGGCCTTGGCCAGATGGAACTGATTTTTGTAAATGACGCTTCGACAGACGCAACCCTTGATGTGCTGACGAAACTGGAAGCCCAACATCCCGACGATATCATCGTCATCAATTTTCCGGAAAACCGCCGTCAGGGCACAGCGAGAAATGTAGCCCTGGAATACGCCAGCGCGCCTTACATCGGTTACGTGGATTCCGATGACTGGGTGGAGCCCGATATGTTCGAAAAAATGCTAAAAGCCATCGAGACCTATGACTGTGATTTTGTGGAATGCCGCTGGGATCTGGCAAGAGATAAAGCCCATAGATCCCCCGTGAAAAAACTTGGAAAACCCGGATATCTGGATCTTTCCATTCCCTCTGTCAAGGCTGAATTTATCGGAACCCAGATCGGGCTGACCGCCCTTTGGAACAAGGTTTTCAAGAAATCCTTCCTCGTGGATCATGATATTTTCTGCCCGGAACAGATCCGGTATGAAGACATTTTCTTTTGTTATCTGGCCTTTTTATATGCGAATTCCTATTACCGGATTGACGAGCCGTTATACCACTATTTTATCAATCCTTCCGGCACGGTACAGAGCCGCAGCAAGGACTACCAGTTCGACAAGATGGATATCGCGGTCGGATTTTTACAGACCTGCCGGGAGCGCGGGCTTGACCGCAGCTATAAGGATGAAATCGAGTGGATGTTCCTTGAAAAATATTATGTGTATATGCTGTGGGAGGTCTTTCATGAATTTCCCGAACGCTCCTATGGCTGCTATCTGCAGATGAAGGAGACAGTACAGGAACTGGTGCCGGATTACCGGGACAATCCCTTCCGGAAATGGGAGAGCAACGCGTTTGACCACGTCATGCTGAACCTGCTCGACTGCCCGTTAGACGAAGCCTCCTTTCTCCAGCTCCGGGATGAAATGCTCAAAAAAATGGGATGAACCTCACCGGATTCATCCCTTTTTTATACCACACATTCCATTTTCCACAGGCATCACGCCCGAAACTCCATGCCGCCGACGCTGCTCTCTACCAGCCCGCCGCTTCCGTATGTCAGCCCTGCGTAGACCTTCTCTGCCTGCTCCATCACCGGTCCCCCGGTATCCGTCTTCGCAATCTGAGAAAAGCTCTCATGATATTTGCGCAGCATCTCACTGCATCTCGCAATATCTAACGGCTCCCGCTTCAGCTTCGCATGGATCAGCACTTTATTGATATACACAAACACGGAGTAGATCTCCACAGAAAGCGGATTCTCCATATTCATGACATTCATCAGCTCTACCTGAACGGCCTGGGCCTTCTCCACGCAGGACACAAATTCCTCTATCCTCTGTCCGTTGTAGGCGTCCAGCGCTTCCCCGATCCACTGCATCTCCATCTCCAGCATGGCAAGCGTCAGATCCGCGATCCCTGCCTGGGCGATCCGCTTCTGATAGGTCTTCATTTCTTCACTCGTCATCTCACTGCCTCCCGATGTTGTTTCAATTCACACCGGTAGTTTAATGAGCGTGACATTCATCCGTATATCGGATAGATCCACGGGCTCTGTTCTTGGGCACATGGATTGCCTTCCTGTCAGTGGGGGATACCGTTTCGCTCCGCCCCCGCTGCCGCCGAGCTTGATCCTGACCATTCCCCGCCCCTCTTATAAAAAGGGGGGAATGCCTTCCTCTTACCGCTGGAATAACTGCAAAAGCCCCTCCGGCCTCGCGTTGGACTTTGTCAGCATCTGCAGGGCGCTCTGGCTTAATACCTGCTTTTGCGTATATTCCGTGATCTCCTCCGCCATGTCCGTATCCAGGATCCGCGAAACGGAGCTGGTCAGGTTCTCACTGGCGGTATCCAGGTTCGTCACCGTATGGTCAAGCCGGTTCTGGTACGCGCCAAGCGCGGAACGGATCTCGGAAACACGGGCGATCGCCGCGTCTATCTTCTCCAGGGCTGCCGTCGCGTATGCGTTGGAATACATGTATACGCGGCTGACGCCAAGGGATTCCGCTGTAGTCTTGCCGATATTGACATTCAAGGTCTGTCCCTCATTGTTGCCGATCTGCAGCACCATCGGCCCCGCGGAGAGCACCGTGATCCTGTTCTCCCCCCCGCCGCTGCCCGGCTTGATATCATATACCATCTTAAATCCGTCCTTGTCTGTCACCGTCACGCGGTTGCCCTGCGTGTCGATGATCGCGGACTCCTCAAAGCCTATGCGCTTGTCATCCTCTACCATAAATTCCGCCTTCGCGTTGGTTCCATAGGATGTATTGCTATTATTGACCGCCAGCAGGCTTCCAAGCGTCGCGTTCGTAGTTTCCAGATGGATCTTCTGCAAGGTTCCGTATTCCTGCGTCCGGAACTCCCCGTTGCTGATATTGTAATCGATTCCAATCTTCGAGGCGGCGTTGCGGATCGCAGTGTTCACATCCGCCTTGCTCATTCCTTCACTGATATTTACCTCCAGGCCGTTGATCTTCAGGGTGCCGGCCTGCGCTGCCGTGACAGTTCCGCCCAGGGAATTGATCCGGATGCTCATGGTCGCCTGTGTTCCGGTCTGAGCCACAAAGACGCCATACTCGCCGGGATTGATATCTCCGGCCACCTCCGCAACCGAGAGATTGTCATTGTCCGTATAGGCCTTCTTATTCAGCTCCCCGTTGAGCAGCTTTCTCCCGTTGAAATCCGTCTTGTCTGAAATCATGTCAAGCTCCTGTTGAAGCTGCGCGATCTCATCCTGGATCGCGTCGCAGTCTCCCTCTGTATAGACCTCATTCGCCGCGCGCACCGCAAGCTCCCGCATCCTCGCGAGGATCGAGTGTACCTCATCCAGCGCCCCCTCTGCCGTCTGGATCAGGGAAATACCGTCATTCGCGTTATTGACCGCCCTGTCCAGCCCCCTGAGCTGGGACTGCATTCTCTGGGAGATTGCCTTGCCGGCCGCGTCGTCCGAGGCCTTGTTGATCTTGTAGCCTGAGGAAAGCCGTTCCATGGATTTTGTCAGGTTGTGGTTGATCGTATTCAGATTGTTGTTGGCCGTATAGGCCAGCGCGTTGTGATTTAATCTCATGCATTTCACCTCTACTCATTCCCGGCTGCCACACCTCCCTGTATGGCTCCCGTAATCACGGCTTCCAGACCTCCGTATCGCGCCGTATTTCTTTTTTCAGTGTGTCGTTCACGAAAACAACAGCCTTATAGTCTAATTATCGGCGGCAATCCCCGTCAACTTAATAGCCGTAAGCAGGTGCTTCGCCACCTTATAGAGCTTTGAGGTTTCCACCTGTTCCTCCACACTGCTGTAGAGCATCGGCCTGGTGCCGTCCAGCCTGAGATCCCTGGCCTCCATGCCGGCCCTCGCGAATACGGAGCGGATGGTCAGCTCGTTTGCCTCCAGCGCGCGCTGCCCCTTCTCCTCCTCCGTCACGATATAACCCTCCAGCTGGCTGCCTGCCACCTTCACAAAGGCCTCCAGCCTTCCATACGCGGCAGTCTCCAAAGAGGCGTTGATCTCCCCGGCATGGCTTCCGTCCCGCATCAGGGACACCTTCATGATGCTGACCTCGTCCCCGACCACTAGCGGGATCTGGAATACCTCCTCCTGCACCGCCCGCATGGCGATCGGCATCCCGACATTCAGGTATTTGAGCGCCTGGATGTCAAAAAATGTGATCGTGCCATCCTCCTCCTTCGCGTGCACCGCCTCCGAGATGGCGCTGCGGAGGTTCTCCAGCCCATACACCACATCCGACCTGCTGTCAAACTGCTCCAGGATGCTGCCCTCCCGCTGCAGGATCACACTGCGCTGTTCACGCGGCAGCCGGGACCTGATATCCCTGACCATTCCGAAAATGCCGTCTTTGCCCCGCATGACCTGGTACGCCGCCAGGATATTGGTGGCTGTCTTCTCCATGGAGTTTGCCTCCAGCATCATCTCCACATCCTCCTCGCGGGACAGGGCTTCCATAAGCTCCCTTGAAAGCTCCTCTGAAAGCTCCGGGCTCTCTCCCCTGTCGCCCTCCCGCATCAACGCGTTAAGCTCCTCCAGGCTCATATTTCTGTAGTCAGTCCCATTCAGGCCGGCCAGCGTATCCGGGCGGATATGCCGGAGCAGGCTTCCTGTCAGGGATTGCTGGTACGCCGTCTCAATCTGCGCGAGAATTCCATTGTCCGCGGCATCCGCGTTCTCCAGCTGCCCGAACTCCGCGTCCACCCGCACATCCATTCCCCTCGCCCTTCGGCTCTTGTCCGCTTGGAACAGATTGTGCAGGGTAACCTCCTGTCCGCCCCTGATCACGGCGCCGATATCCTTTCCATGGGATTTCTCGATCCTGTCCAGCAGCCTGTAAATTCCGATAAAGCTCTTCCGCTCCTCTTCCGTGATGCCGTCCGTATGCTCCATCTGATACAGAAATTCCCCGAACCGCTGCTCGTCCGTCACTCCGAGCCGTTCCCTCTGCTGCCGGATCTCCTGGTTTAAGCCGTCAATGGTCATGTGGAGGGGATTCTTATTTTCCCGGATCAGGTTCAGCACGATCTGCGGTGTCAGCGTCTCAAACATTTCCTGCACCTTCGCGTCCGCCGCCTTCACGCTCACTATATTCTCCGGCGTAAGCTCCATCTCATTGAAGGCAAGGATCCGGACCGCCCTCTGGTTCTCCGCGTTCCGGTCAAGCTCCAGGTCCGTCAGGATATCGTTGACATTCTGAAAGGCATCCATAATGGAATCCCCCATATCCCTTCTGGGGCGGGTCATCAGCGTCTCATAGGCCTGTCCCGCCAGCGCCGCCTTGGCGCGGATCGCAGACTCATACAGGCTTCCGACCGTGATCGAAGGCCGCCTCACCATATCGCCCAGTGCGTATTCCGGCAGGATCTTCAGGGTCTCGGTCTCCTTCAGCGTCTCCTTTAAAAGATCCATACCCTCCGGCAGGTCATGAAGCGCGTCTGCCGAGGCCAGATCCTCGTAGTATTTGTTTTCCTGCTGCCGGAGCGCCTCCACCACCTGCGTAAGCGGTCTCGCGTCAATGTTAAAATCCTGCCGTACCAGCCTGGCGGCTGCCTCCAGCGTCATGCCGAGGCGGATCTCCTCCAGCTGCCGCCTGGCCGCCACTGCCTGCGGATTAGCGGACAGGGGCAGTCCCGCCCCCTCCGGCTGGTAGCCTTCCGTTCCCGCTCCGCTGATGGAAAGGCTTGCGCCCTCCACGCCCTTTTGTACGGGTGTCCGGAGACGGCGTACATCCATGCTCCGAACCGAGCTGTTATACAGGTAGGAGATGGTCAGAGGCTTCCCCTGAAGCACCGCCTCATCGACAGCCCTTGCCTGAATGCCGCCCAGCTTCTCCACCAGCTGCCCCGCCCGGTCATGCAGGGTGCTGCTGCTGATCCGTGCCTGCTCCGGCGGGTTGCCCAGCGCCACCTGTTCGTTGATATTGGCCTCAAGCTGGCTCTCCAGAATCCCCCTCTGATTAAATGACTGCACAGACATATACATCCGCATGGAATCCACCGTGACCGGAAGCTCATGCTGGAGCATAAAGCGCGCGCCGGACAGACTCTGCTCACTGACCGACATGCCCGCGGACTCGATAATGCCCGCGACCTGTGGATAAATGTCATTCCACACCTGCTCGTCCACCGGCACCGTCTTCGACGGGGACAGCTCGTTCACGCTGTTTTTCGCAGTCTCCACATTTCCGATGGTCAGCTCCATATGGTTATTTACCAGATAGATCATCTGCTCATCCGTAACAGACCTTCCGTCCGCCCCAAGTATGCCGCTCGTATCAGTAACCGCGGCACCGCGTCCGGCTGCAGGCTCCGGCTCCTGCGTGCTCACCAGATAGCCCTCACTGTTCAGGCGGTTTACCCTTTTCAGCTCGGGACCGTTTTCCGCAACCGGAGATCCCACCGCGTCCGGAATCAGGCTGCTGCGCAGCTTCCCTAGCGTCTCCTTGACAATGTCTCCGATCTGTTCATTCACCTCATCCTGATGCTCCCCGGAACGAAGGGTGATCACCATGCCCATCAGGTCGGAAAGCGTGGCGTTGCTGACATCCACCTGCATCATGCGAAGCTTGGAAATCTCCTCTGTAGACAGGGTGCGCAGGATCTCCTTCTGGTTATCCTTTGCCTCCTGCTCGTCCGGCACGCCGCCCAGATTGTCCTTGATCATCTCGGAATACTGGTCTGTGGCCGGCTGCGGCAGTCCGCCTGCCGCCGGAGCAGCCACAGAACCTTCCCTGTCCGCGGCAGGCCGGTATCCGACAATCTGCAGAGACACCTGCTTCCGGTCCGCCTCCTTGATCTTCAGGAAAATGGTATCGCCCGGCTGCGCGTCTCCAAGCTCCCTGGTCGCCTTCGTCTTCATCCGGATTCCGTTGATATCCAGCACAGGCTCCTTTCCGCCCTCGACCAGCTTGCAGGTAAGCAGGTCTCCCACGCTGTTACTGCTTAAAATGCTGCTTCCGCCTCCCTTAGCGGCCTGCTGCCCTGTGATCGACGCATTGCCGGACAGGCCCCCGCCAAATCCCGTCTGCCTCCGGCCTTCTCTTATCTGATAATTCATACCGTCACCTCATCTCTTCCCGGCCTTTTCCCGGACCGGAGCTCTCCCTATGATCTCTTTCCAAAACAGCAGCTTTTCAGACAGGTCTGACCAGCCGCCCCTAACAACTATTTATTATGTCGGAAAAAAAGAGGATTTTCTTAACGAAAACCCTCTTTACGGTAACATTCAGACTGAGCGATCCATTGATATACCGGGCAGCTCACGGCATCCGGTCCATTTATATACCGGGCAGCTCCCGGCGTCCGGTCCATTTATATACCGGGCAGTTCCCGGCGTCCGATGTCCGACCGCGACATCAGGAAAAAGCACCCTGCCAGAAGCGCCACGCAGATCCATACTGTGCGGATCCCCAACAGGCCCGACAGCACGCCCCCTGTTCCCGCGCCCAGCGCGAAGACCAGAATGATGCCGTAATAGTGCAGCACCTTATTGCCCTCCTCCGGTTCCCGGCTTCTCAGATACCGGGACAGGCTCTCGGTTCCGCTCCGCAGATTGCCGATGCACATCGTACTGGCGTACCCGTATCCATGCACAGTCCGGAAGGCCTGCACCTGCATCGCACAGGACAGCGACACCATCATATTCGCCGCCATATGATACTGGCCGGGGATAAACCCCACGATCCCGAGCAGCAGGATCTGAAATAACAGGACGATCTGCCTCCAGTGCATGCGCTTCGCCTCATGAAAGCGGAAGCTAATGCGCTCCGCGGCCAGGATCCCCAGCGCGAAGCAAAGCAGCGGAAACAGATAGCGCAGCCCCTCCGTCCACCGCCCCTCCATGAAATTCTGGCTCATGAGGACAATATTTCCCGTCTGCGCATTCGCAAACACCTGATCCCTCACATTGTATGTATAGGCGTCCTGCAGTCCGCCCGAAAAGGACAGGATCGCGCTCAGCCGGAAGCTCTCCGACGTCTGTCTGTCTCCGCTTTTCATCATCTTTCCTTTGTAACTGCTCAGCAGGTGCCAGGCAGTTAGTTTCCTTTCTCTTTACAGTTTCCTGATCCGATCCATGGCCTTGACCGTATTTTCCCGGCTTCCGAAGGAGGTCAGCCTGAAATAATGCTCTCCGCCCGGTCCAAAGCCGGAGCCCGGCGTTCCCACCACGCCTGCCTCCGACAAAAGATAGTCAAAAAACTCCCAGCTCGTCATCCGGTCCGGCGTCTTCAGCCAGATATACGGCGCGTTCACGCCTCCAAACGCAGTATAGCCCGCTTCCTTCAATCCGTCAAGAATGATACCCGCATTTCCCATATACCAGGCAATCTGCTCCTTGATCTGACGCCTTCCCTCCTCGGAATAGACCGCCTCTCCGGCGCGCTGCACAATATAGGGCGCCCCGTTGTATTTTGTCCCATGTCTTCTTGCCCAGAGGGACCAGAGCTTTTGTCCCTCCACCGTAAGCTCCTTCGGCACTACCGTACATCCCAGACGCAGCCCGGTAAAGCCCGCGGTCTTTGAAAAGGAGCGGAACTCGATCGCGCAGGTCTTCGCGCCCTCGCACTCATAAATGCTGTGGGGCACCTCCGGCTCGGAGATATACGCCTCATAGGCCGCGTCATACAGGATCACAGAGCCGTTTTTATTCGCGTAATCCACCCACGCCTGCAGCGCGTCCTTCTTTATGACCGCGCCCGTCGGATTGTTCGGGAAGCACAGATAGATCAGGTCCGGCACCTCCCCGGGCAGCTCCGGCGCGAATCCGTTCTCCTCGGTACAGGGCATGTAAATGACGTCGCCAAAGCACTGCGCCGCTTCATCATATGTTCCGGTTCTGCCCGCCATCACATTGGAATCCACATACACCGGATACACCGGGTCGCAAACCGCAATTTTGTTGTCCAGGCCAAAAATCTCCTGAATATTCCCGCAATCGCACTTCGCCCCGTCAGAGACAAAGATCTCATCGGGCTCGATATCACAGCCCCTTGCCTTGAAATCCTGCTCCGCGATGGCGTTTCGCAGAAATTCATATCCGAGATCCGGCGCGTAGCCCCGGAAGGTCTCAGCCGCCCCCATTTCGTCCACAGCGCTGTGCAGCGCGGAAATGATCGCCGGCGCCAGGGGCTGCGTCACATCGCCGATTCCAAGGCGGATGATGTCCGCGTCCGGATGGGCCTCGCTGTATTCCCTGACCTTCTTTCCGATAGTTGAAAACAGATAGCTGCCGGGCAGCTTCGCGTAATTTTGATTGATCTTTACCATTATTCTTTACCTCACGATTTCTTTTTTATCTGGCAGGCGCCAGGGGGATGTCTCTCCAGCGGCTTTTCGATATAAAAAAGGGCGCGTCAGGTCCCAAAAACCCGAAGCGCCCTTGCTTCTTTCCCGCATCCGTTGCCGGAAACTGCATTCATCCTCTATCAAACCGTCCTGCCGTCATTGACATCGAAACCCATTATACGTCCATTTCGAAATAAAGTCAACCCTGCCGTTGCAAACGCAGCCTTTCCCCCTTCCGCCAATTCACCGGTTCCGGGAATAATGAAGGATCCGTCCGGTATATGACCGGCCATCCATAGGGTGAGCTGCTGCCGGCAGGCCGCCGTCTCAGCCGTGCGTCTGAAGCTCCTCGGCATCCTGATTCAGCTCGTCCACCAGATTGTCGATATGTGACACGATCTCCTGGTTCTGCTCGCTGCTGCTGTAAGTTTCATTGGCGTGCGCCGTCACCTCTTCAGTCATAGCGGAAATGGTCTCCACGCTGGCCATGATCTCCTCATTGGCCGCCGCCAGGTCATGCACGATCCTGTCCAGATCTGTGGAATGCCTTGTGATCTCCTGCATGTGGCGGGTGATCGCCGCAAAGCTTCTGGAGGTCTCCTGCGCGCATTCGGTCTCCTCTTCGCCGGCTTTCAAAAGCTTCTCGATGGTGCCGACCATCACTTCCAGCTGGGACGCTACACTCGTGATCAGGCCATTGATATCGTTGGTCGCCTGCGTGGTCTGCCCCGACAGGTTGGAAATCTCGCTTGCCACAACCGCGAAGCCCCGTCCCGCGTCTCCGGCCCGGGCAGCCTCGATCGACGCATTAAGCGCCAGCAGACTTGTCTGGGTAGCCACCTCTGTGATCATATCTGTAATGGTATTCATCTGCGAGGTGGTCTCCTGGAAGGAGCGAAGCGCCTCCGCCACATCCTTGCCTGCCTTGTCCACCTGCGAGGTCAGTATATCCATCCGGTTAATATTGTTCTGTCCTTCCTCGATCGCCTCCGAGGTTGACTTCACATTGTCATCGATCACTGCAGATACCGTCTCTACATCCCCGATCCTGGTCTTGATCGCCTGCGTCATTGTCATCTGCTTCTGCACCGCTTCGGCAGACTCATTGGTTCCCTTGTTCACCTCTGTCATAGAGGTCAGTGTATGATCCACAGACTGGCGCAGCGTATCCACCTCGGAGCTTACGCTGGAAACCGTCTCTCCCATCCTGCCGGAAATCTGGAGCACAGACTTCAGGATCTCCTCCGTCTTCTCCTGCTCCACGCCAAGCCTTGAAAGGCGCACCTTTCCGAATTTGGCCGTCGTGATCGTCACCCAGATAAAGTAGATCACGATCACAATGATCAGCAGCGCGTGAATCTCCGCCGTCACAAGATTTTCTCCCTTTGCGCCATTCTGTACAAGGCTGATCGCCACCGCAATGACATTCACCACAACAACGCCGACTCCGATTTTAATCGTGTAGGCAACATCCTCAAACAGCGTCACCATGATCAGCATGGGCACCACATAGGTAAACACCAGATCATTGTTGGCTGTAAACAGCACGAACACATACAGTACGGCAAATCCATAGGACACGATATGCCGGATCGCCCTTGACTCCCGGTTCTTCCTAAATATGATCCATCCCACCGAAAACGGCACAACGCTGAGCAGCACCGTAACCGCCACATAAGCCACGGATCTGCTTCCCTTGACCAGCTCCAGAATATAGGCCAGTGAAATGATCACCGTAATGATCGTAAGACCCAGCAGGCCCGCCCAGTTGGCTATCTCCTTCTCGGAGAACTCAGCCAGATTTTTCGTCTTTCGTCCCTTCATACATAGCCTCCTTGTACATAATGTCGGCACGACCGATAACGCGGTTCCGCATCGATGCAGACGGGCGTCCGGGCATGCCTTTCCGAATTATAATAGATAGTTATATCGTACCATAAATAATCTGTTTTTGCAACCACACGATATTGTATGAAGCCGGAAAATTCATCATAACGGGTAACCGTTCGCCCTGTGACTAATCTGATGATATATATCGGACGGCTCCCGGTCAAAGGATAAACCGTTCTTCTTCGGCCGATATGCCGCAGAAACAGCAGATCAATCGCCGAACAGCTTCCTGTAGCTTCTCTTCCTCATTTTTTTGCCAAGGAATGCAGACACGCCCCCGGCAAACACGCCGATGATCCATACATACTTCCAGCCGGCAACGAGTCCGGTCACCACCATCAAGGACATGAGCACGATCCAGTACGCGGTCTGGAATTTGCCGACTTCTTTATTCAGAAGCTTCATCGGATCCTCCCCGCCTGCCTGATGCGGCGCGCTCTCAATAAAATCCGCCGCGCCCGCCGGTCCCGGACAGGAGCGGAACTCTGCGCTGCACGCTTTTGCCGCCTTGGCATAGGAGGCGTTCTTCAAAAGCTCCTGTATATCAGCCCTTATCGTCTCCGGCTTCTCGTCCGCAAGCAGCCTGCCCGCGCCGATCTCCGTCACTCTCTGCGCGACAGCGCACTGTTCGTTGGTCTGTGGATAGAGCAGCATCGGCGCCGCCATGTACAGGCTCTCGGAAACGCTGTTCATGCCGCAGTGTGTGATGAAGGCATCCGCCTTCGCCAGCACTTCCAGCTGGTTGACATACGGATACACCTGCACATTGTCCGGGATCTTTCCCAACGTGCTCTGATCAAGCGCCCGGCCGCAGGAGAGGATCACATCAACCGGAAGCTCTCCGAGCGCGTCCATGCAGCGGCGATAAAAATCCGGGCGCTCGTTGATCACCGTTCCCATGGATATGTATACCAGCGGGCGCTCCTTCTGCTTGCACGGCTCCACCTCTGAGAAAACAGAGGGACCTACAAAGTTGTAGCTGTCTGAAAATGTCTTCGCGTATGGCTGGAATCCGCGGGAGGTATAGACCACGGACGCCGTCCGGTTGTCGCTCTGCACAAGGGAGAGCATGCTTTTCACATGATATCCGTAGGGCTCCATCTTTTTCAGCTCCGCGGAGATCTTCGGAAGTCCCAGGATCATGTCCGCCAGCTCCCCAGGGCTGTTTTTTATGTACTGGGAGGACATCTGGTTAAACGCGAAAGTGCTGGTAGACACCACCAGCGGCACATTGTGCTTCCAGGCGTTGAGCTTTCCCCAGAAGCAGACGGAATCAGAATAGACCACATCCGGCTGGAACGCCGCAAACTCCTCGCCCAGATAACCGTCCATCGCCATCGTGATCCGCAGATCCTGAATCGACATCTCCGTTGAGGACACCTTCTTTAGCCTCTCCTCCTCCTTCCTGCTCACTTCGGGCAGAAACCTGTCGCAGGACACATACTCCGCGCCGGTCGCCTTGATCTTTTCCTCGAAATCATGGAAAGAATAAAACCTGACCTTATCCCCCCTGCGCACAAGCTCCGCCGCAACAGGCAGCATCGGGTTGGTATGTCCATGGGCCGGAATACAAAAAAACGCTATCCGCTTCATCACTTGTCCTCCTCTACATTCGCAAATACATTGCCAAACAGCTGGTCAAAAGAATTCTTTGGCGGGATCGCAATTCCGTGATCCACATCCCCGAACAGCAGGAGCGTGTCCCCCGGCTTGATGCCAAAAATCTCCCTCGCCTGCTTCGGGATCACAATCTGTCCCTTCTCCCCCACTGTGGCTGTCCACGCATATTTTCCATCCGTATTCTTTGCCATATCGATATCGGAGCTGTCCCATATGACTGCAGACAGGCTCCTTCCTCCTTTCAGTATGATTTGTTATACAAATCATACTTTATTTCTCTCGCTTTGTCAAATCCTATTTTCAATTGATAAAACCAATAGATTTATCGCCGGGATCATCAGACTGACATCGGGCACGTCATACAAGAAAAGAGCGTCTGCATCGCGCATACGCCCTTTCCCATGCTTTATTTTGTTTTGAACTGAACGGATCTTCTCTTTCCCTTCAGGTCAACGACCAGGAGTTTATTCCATTTCCCTTTTTTCTTCAGGTATCTCTTATACTTTGACAGCTTAAATGTGAGCTTCTTATTGCCCTTCTTAAGCGCAACGCTCTTACCGTTCAGTTTTACTGACTTCAGGCCGTCCGCATCCTCCACCTTTACCTTCTTTGAAAGCTTATAGGTCTTCTTATTCGCAACGTTGAGCTTCGTCGGACTATTCTTTTTGGACTGTACAGCTTCCTGCGTTGCAGGCGCCTCGGTCTTTGGCTGCTCGGTCTTCGGCGCTTCTGTCTTCGGCGCTTCCGTCTTCGGGGACTCCGTCTTTGGAGCTTCCGTCTTCGGGGACTCTGTCGGCGCTTCCGTCTTCGACGCTTCCGTCTTCAATGCCTCCGTGGTACCTGCCTGTTTGTCCTCCGTCGTCCCGGCTTCTCCTGCCGTTCCCTTCTCCTCGGTTGTCCCGGCTTCGACATCCGTTACCTTCTCCTCGGTCGTTCCAGACTCGCCCGCCGTTCCCTTCTCCTCGGTCGTCCCGGCTTCTCCCGTCGTTCCATTCTCCTCAGTTGTCCCGGCCTCTCCAGACGTTCCCTTCTCCTCGGTTGTCACAGACTCGCCTGCCGTTCCCTTCTCCTCGGTTGTCCCGGTCTCGCCTGCCGTTCCCTTCTCCTCGGTCGTTCCGGCCTCCTGACTGCCGTTTACCTGCTCCGTCGTCGCGGTTTCGTCCGTCTTTCCGGTCTCGTTCTCCTCTGTGGTGCTGGTCTCCCCTGTCTCTCCGGTCTCTTTCTTTGTTCCGGCGAAAACAACCAGATCCTCTGTATCCTCAAACTTTGCCACAGAGCTGTCAAGCATCAGTTTTCCATTTTTATCGACAAACGCCGTCTTCGGCACCGCAAGGCTGGCCCCCGCGTCTGCCATCATCGTGCAGTTTCCCTCGACGCAGAGGCCGTCCACTGCAGGCGACTGATAACCACGGACATGGTTTTCACCCTTAAGCTGGAGCTTTACACCTATTTTGAAAATACTCAGGTTCACTTCATCGAAGCCTGAAAGCACAATTGTGCTCGTTTCCACATCATAACGGATCGTTCCCTTTTCCTTCAGCTCCTCACAGGTTCCCTTCGTGCCCACACAGGCAACGGACTCATAAATGATATCGGTTCCTTCCTGCATCGCTGTCAGCTGTTCTCTTGTCATGAGAATGCCGTCCCCCGTCAGGTAACACCACTCGATGGACGTATCATCCCCGCCGGTCGCTCCCGCTTCTGTCACATAGACCGTGCAGATGGCAGAAGGCTTCGCCGGATCCTCACTGACAGCCTTGATCGTCGCCATTCCGGTTTCCTTCGCAGTCAGCCTGCCTGTGGCTGCATCCACCTCCACAGCGGAAGGATTGTCACTGGTATAGGTCATGCCCGGGAAGGTCAGCTCCATTCCCGCAAACTTCTCACTGTTATTTTTCGCCACTGCCGGATTGTCCTTTGTCTCACCCGGCTTCATGGTAACCGCGCCGTTTTCAAAGCTGACGCTGTCTGTCCGCACCATCGGAAGCACCGTAACCTTCAGGGTATCCTCAAAGGTCTGGACCGCCTCATTCCCGACAGGCATCATTCCCTCTGCCGTCAACGTCAGGGTAGCTGTCCCGGCGCCGCCGTTTGCGAGGATCGTGTACTCCGTATCGCCCCACTGGGACGCCAGACCGGTTACAACCGGCAGGGACGCGTCCGCGCGCTCCTCACGGATGGTCCAGATCATATTCGGTACCGGATACGCCTTGGCCGGATCCCCTACCGCGTACACCGTCAGGCTGTTGGGATACCCCTTAAGCACCTTGGAGTCGTCCACCGTATCCACGCCGTCATAGCAGTACAGGGTCACTTCGTCAATATCCTCGTACTCATAAAGCCCTGTATCCTCATGATAAATGGCATTGTCATTTTCATCCCTCTTGTAAACGCCGACCGACACTGCCGTGATGGGATTGGTCTCCTCTACCCGCAGCAGCACCGCGTTCTCCACCGGAAACACTGCCCTGTCGGAACGTGCGTCCAAAGCGGCTGTCCCGTCTTCCTTTTTCAGCTTCGCGTAAGCGCTTAGATCGCCCGCGATCTTCTCCATCGTCTCAAAGGTTTCGTCCGCTTCAAACCTCTCGTCGCCCTCACAGCCCACGAGATAGAAGGGCGCGTTAAACCTCGGAATGCTGTTCCAATCATCCGGAAGAACCTCCGGAAGATACAGATCCACCAGAGAGCTGCACTCCGAGAAGCTTCCCTCTGAAAGCATATCCTTGGTGCCAAATTCCGTGCCTGTAAGATCCAGAGTCACAAGCTTCGGCGTCTCAAAGCTGAGGGCATTCCGCACCCTCGCCGTACCGGTCAGCGCCACGCTCAGCCTGGTGCAGGCCTTCATGGAAAACATGCCCGACAGGGACGTTGCCGCCGGAACATCCAGCTTCACCGCAAACTCCCGCATTCCGTCAAGCACAAACATATGATAAAATGACTCCACCTTGCTGACATCAAATCCGGCTCCCAGATTCAGGCTCTGTGCAGATGCAAGCTGGAACATGCCGCCCATGAGCGTAACCCCGGAGGTGTCAAAGGTGCTGACGTCGAGCGTCTTCACCTTACCCAGCCGGAACATGCCGCTCATATCCGTTACCTTCGAGGTATTTAACGCAGATACGTCAAGCGCCGTCACCTCCGGCAGGTCAAACATGTCCTTCATCGCCGTCACCTTCGAGGTGTCAAACCCGGACACATCAAGCGCCATTACCTCGGGCAGGCAGAACATGCCGCTCATGTCCGTCACATTTCCCGTCTGGAATCCCGACAGGTCCACCGCTGCCACGCAGGGACCGGTGTAATCCATCGGCGCGTAGGGCCTGCTGCCCTTGTAGTAAAACCGGCCGAACATATTCGCCATGGTGGTGGCGCTCACAGTGTCCAGTGCCGTCAGGTTTTCAATGGTTTTCAGATTGCTGCAGCCCTGGAACATTCCTGACAGATCCGTCACCTTCGCCGTATTGGCGTCCGCCGGAAGGATCAGCGTTTCCAGTCCGAAATTGCGGAAAAACATGTTCTGCATCGTCGTCACATTGTCAAACTTAAATCCGGAAAGATCCAGAGACGCGATCTCCGAGTCCGCGAACATGCCCGCCATGTTTGTCACCTTGGAGGTGTCAAAGCCCGCCAGATCCTCCTTCGAGAGCTTAAGCACTTCACCGAAACCGTACACATGCAGCTTGAACATCTCCTCGCAGTTTGTCACATTGGCGGTGGAAATAGAGGAAAGTCCTGTCATCGCCTCCCCGCTCCACAAAAATACATCAAACATGTGACTCATGTCCGTCACATTTTTTGTATTCAGTCCTGAAATATCAAACTCTGTCAGCCCAAAGGACTCCCCTTTGAACCGGAACATATGGGACATGTTCTTCACATTGTCCGCCATCTTATCTCCCGTGATCTTGAAGGACTTGGTCAGTCCAAAGGTGGGCTGGCGGTATTCGGAGGGATACCCCCCGGAGGTCGCCGTCCAGGTGGTGCCCACCCAGCCGTGTACAGGGCTTAGATCTCCCTGTACGGAAAAGCCCATGGGCTGGCTGAACAGGTAGCTGCAGTCATCCGGGAACTGTACGCCGGAATCCACCGTCACGCTCTTGGCGTTCAGCGGGAACAGCGGATGAGACTTGCTGTAGATCGTGTCATCCTCATAATCAAAATTCTCCTGAAGCCTTACCTGATAGGTCAGTCCGTCATAGGGATCCGTATACACTGCCGGGATATTCCACTCCTCCAGCTGGAAATCCGCTTTCTGAAGCTCCTCCGGCATGGGGGATTTCCCATATCCGCTGCCCGTCACCGAATCGTCCAGCGCCCCAAGTCCCAGGGCCATCGCTGCCGCCGGATAATTGCAGAGGCCGTCATTGTTAAAGCTTGCAAGCGTCAGGACATTGACCGTCTGGCCTCCGGCCGTCACCTGCTCCTTCTTATAATCGTAATATTCCAGAAGGAAATGATCATGCAGCGCCGCATACCCTTCCGTGTAATACACGTGCCAGTATGCGTCAAGAGCCTCCTGGCCGCTCATGAGCATGTCCTGCCTGGCCGTCGTCACCACCGCAAGGGCATGCTCCGGGTTGACGCCTGCCACAGACACAAAGCCGCCGCTTCCGTCTTCCTTCTTCGTGTAAGCCGTCACGGAAGCTGCTTCCGACTGCTTCACCCTCTCATAAAACTCTACAGTCCCGCCTGCGCTGGTCCCGTAGCTCTTTTTTTCATACTCCCAGACGATAAACTCGTTCTGGTCGTCCGTCACATCCGCCACCGGAAGGACATAGGACATCTCCCCGGAAACGGTCACCGCTTCCTCGGCCGGCACATCCCAGACCGCGCACACGCCGATCTGCTGGCCGCCCTGATACGCCAGGGACACATCATGCCAGACCGCGCTGGTCAGCCTTGCGTTTTCGCAGGCATCCGGCGCCACATTGCTGACACTGACCGGATCCTGCGCATCCACCTGCACCGGCACGCCGCAAATTCCAAACACCGTCAGCACGCACAAAACCAGTGCGCGGCCTGCCCAAATCCCTGCGCGGCCTCTCCTTTCTCCTGTCATCCTGCTGGTTTTCTCCATCTCTTCTTCTCCTTTCCGCAATCTGCAAAAGCATGCACCTGCTTTACATAATATCTTATTTTACTATACTTTCCGTATCATTGCAAGAACGGTGTCCGCCTCCTTGCAAAGCCTTTCGGTATAATAGTGTGGCGTCTCCCTGCAAAGCCTTTCGGTGTGATAGTGTAGCGTCTCAATCAAGCAGGGGAATTTATCCACCCTGCCCGCCGCGCGGGGCGCGTCCGGCTTCAAGCCGGAATATTTCCCTACGCGCTTCTGCGAAAAAAAATAACCGCCATGCACGAACACAGCGGTTATTCCTTCGTCAAAATCCTGTCAGGATTCCGGCCTGCGCCCGCAGGCGCAGGCTCCTTCCCTGTCATCCTTCTATCATGATCGTATTCTTAGCTGCCACCTGCTTCTCATCCCTCTTCGGAACCGTCAGCTTCAGCACGCCGTCCTCAAACTTCGCCTTGATCTCATCCTGGGAGATATCCTCGCCCACATAGTAGCTTCTCTGCATCGTGCCGGAATACCGCTCCTGACGGATCATCTTGCCCTTTCTGTCCTTCTTATCCTTATCCAGACCCTTCTCAGCCTTGATCGTCAGATAACCCTGATCCAGCTGAACCGTAATCTGATCCTTCTTAAATCCCGGAAGGTCGATGTCTACTTCATAACTGTCATCGTGCTCCTTCACGTCTGTCTTCATGACGTGGCTCGCGTTCTTGCCATACAGCTTCCTGCCAACATCATCCAGTGCCCCAAAAGAAAAATCCATCCAATCGTCAAATAAGCTTTCTCCAAAAATACTTGGTAACATAAGTCATTCCTCCTTTTTTCTCACTCTTCCTGTTACTCGAGCAAGGGGACGGAAGTCTGTCATCGGATCTCTGTTCCTTTGTTCTGATTCTGTTATAGCACAGATTGTTAGCACCGTCAAGAGGTGAGTGCTAATATTGTGTGACAATTTTGTGAACTTTTATAACGTTTCTCCTTTTGTCAGTACACAGGCTCCCGGAGGATCATTTATCGTAACTGTTCAGCACCTGCTGAGCAGTTACAGTTTATTTACAACGGAGGGCTATTCGCGGATGGCGGGCCTGTCTTTCCCGCCCAATGTATGGGCGCGAACAGCGCCGGCTCTATGCCAGCGCCTGGTCCAGCGCCTTCGCGAACTGATCCGCGCAGGACGTGCCGCGCATTCCGCACTGGTTTCCCCGGAGCAGATCAGCGGTCTCCGCCGCATTTTTTCCCTCCACCAGCCTGCCAATGGCCTTCAGGTTGCCGTTGCAGCCCCCTGTAAATCTCACATTGTGAATATTGCGCTCCTCATCCAGGTCAAAATCGATCTGAATGGAGCAGACTCCCCTTGGCTGAAATGTAATATGCTTCATCGTATACTCCTTTCTCGCTTTGTCTCTTTCATCATTTGTAACTGTTCAGCAGGTGCTGAGCAGTTACGCAGCGGATGTAGTTAAGCATCCTGATTCACCCGCTGTATAGCTTCCTACACAGTTTTGCCGCGGCAAATGCGCAGACCTGCCGGGTAGTTACTCATAATCTACAGATACCAGGCAAAGCCCCTTAGCCGGCGCCAGCGCTCCCGCGAGCTGCCGGTCCATGCCCTCCAGGATCTGCCGCATCTCAGGCGGCTTCCTCTGCCCCAGCCCCACCTCGATGAGCGTCCCGGTGAGAATCCGCACCATGTGGTAAAGAAAACCGCTGCCGGCAAAGGTGATCGCAAGCTCCTCTTCCTCCCGCTTCGGCTCCAGCCGGATTTCGTCAATCCTGCGCTCGGTGGATTTTTTCATTCTCCTGTTGTCGCAGAAGCTTCTGAAGTCATGCATGCCCAAAAGC
Organism: uncultured Clostridiaceae bacterium; assembly: GCA_946185495.1. GTDB lineage: Bacteria > Bacillota > Clostridia > Lachnospirales > Lachnospiraceae > CAG-590. Next base: position 26,308 of record CAMHJT010000013.1, read on the forward strand.
TCACTGGCAGCCGCTTCCATGGCTTCCAGGTCAAGCGGCTCCTTTACATGCCAGGCTGTCTCCCGCAGGAACGGGTTCCCGTAGGCAGAGCGGTCGATCCGGTACCGGTAAACCTTCCTGACGGCATGGAGGCGGGCTGAAAACCGCAGGTCACACTCCTCCATCGAGAGCACGCGGATATCCAGAGGGAGGCGTTCATTCAGCATCGATAAAAAACCGTCATTTCCATCCTCCCATGCCGGCTGCCTGCTTAAAACTCCACTATCTCCGGCTGCGTCTGCCGGTACCGCCTCCCTCTGCCCGCTTAAAACTCTGCCATCTCCGGCTAAAAGATCCGGGGAATCGTACTCCGGCCGCCCGCATAGCCTCCGCCTGCAGTGAAAATGAAATACCTGCCCGAGCGCGTGCACGCCCGCATCCGTCCGCCCGGAGCCCATGATCTCGACAGGCTCTCCCAAAAGCTCCGACAGAACAGTCTCCAGCTTTCCCTGAATCGTGCGGTCCGTATTGCCCTGCCGCTGCCAGCCGTTATATCTCGTTCCCTGATAAGCTGTCACACATTTATACGCGTACATGTACACTCCCTCGTTTCTCTCTGACCTGCGTGCGGATCTTTTTCGCCCGCCGGCTCTGCCACGCGATCCTCTGATTTTTTTATTATACCACCGACTCTGCCCAAAACCAACATCAAATTTTCCTGCACAAAGTGATGTATTATGTTACCCGGTGCAGAAAATTCTTGCAATCCGCACCAATCTGTGATAAAATCTGCCTGTCTTTTTTTAATTTCGCGTGAACGTCCCGCCATTGCCGGACATTCATGCGCCAACTTATAAAGGAGGTTTTATCATGTTAAACGCTCTTACATTTCTGACCGATCTCGGCTATTATGACTCCGGAGCATCGGATAAGGTTGCGGGTGGTCTGGCTGCCATGTTTGGCACCTCTACCATGGTCGCATCCCTGGCCATTTCCATCTTGGCGGTCATCGGCCTGTGGAAGATCTTTAACAAAGCAGATGTTCCGGGATGGTACTCCATCATCCCCATCGTCAATGTGTATCAGCTCACAAAAATCGCGACAGGCAACGGCTGGTTATTCCTGCTCATCCTGATTCCCGGCATCGGCATGCTTGCCTGGAGTATCCTGATTGGAATCAAGCTTGCGGCCGCGTTCGGAAAGGGCATCGGTTATGTGCTCGGCATTATCTTGTTCGCTCCCATCATGTATATGGTGCTTGGATTTGGCAGCGCGGATTACATAGGACCGCAATAATTTCATGCAAAACAGGCAGAAGGCTTTCCGCAGGTATCTGTCCCCGATCATCAGATTCCAGGATCTGATGTCGGGATTACATCCTCCGGAGTTCTTCTGCCTGTTTTTTTATTCACGAAAAATAACTACTCAACAGGTCTGCGCATTGACTGTGCAGGCCGTACCATAACAATATATTTTGCCGTACAGCGGATGAATCAGGAAACGCCAGCTTCACCGGCCTCCACCGCAAGATTGGTGATCCACACGCCCTTCCGGATCATGACGCCTCCAATGATGATCTTAACAATATCCGCCGACTGCACGATCGCGTAGACCACAAGAACCGGAAGCTCCGTCAGGAAGCAAAGCGCCAGTGCCAGCGGCATTGTGACCGTCCAGGTAAATAAGCTGTCAAAGACAAAGGTCACCAGCGTCTTACCACCCGAGCGCAGCGTGAAATAGAGCGCGTTGAGGATTCCCTGCACCGGGAAAAACAGCGCCGTGATGACGATGAAGCTGCCCGCCAGAGAGCGCACCTCCTCCGTCGTGTCATACAGCGTCGGGAAGACGCCGGACAGCGCCACCAGGATCACGGTAAGCCCCATGCAAATGAGCGCCGTAAACCAGGTGAGTGTGACGGATTCCTTTTTGGCGCGGTCAAATTCTCCCGCGCCGAGGGACTGCCCCACAAGGATTCCAACGGCAGTCCCAAGGGAAACGAACACTACATTTAACAGGTTGCAGAGCACATTGGAGATATTGATGCCCGCGACCACGCTAAGCCCGCGGGTGGAATAGCACTGCGTCAGCGCGGCAAGGCCCGCAGCCCAGAGAAATTCATTACACATGATGGGAATGGTCTTTTTTAACATACCCGGCCAGAGATCGGCCGGGATCCGCAGCGTGCGCCATAAGCCCTGCATAAACAGATGCTCCCTCCGGCGTGCGAAGGTCCAAAGCATCAGTACCGTCATTTCAAGATACCGCGCGATCACAGTGGCGATCGCGGCGCCCCGGACGCCGAGCCTCGGAAATCCAAGGCTTCCATAGATCAGGAGGTAGTTAAATAAAACATCGACGACCACCGAAACGATCCCCGCCGCCATAGGCTTCACGCTGTCCCCCGTCTCCCGCAGGGTGCCGGCATAAACCTGCGTCACCGCCATAGCCGGCAGCCCGAACAGCATGATCCGCAGATACTCCCGTGCACGGGCAAGCGTCAGCGCCGCGTCGATCTCCGCGCTCTCCCCGTGCAGGTACAGGCGGACTAATGGCGTCTGTCCCGCCAGAAGGATGGTAATTCCCACGGCTGTCACGGCAAATGCAACCATCGCTTTCATGCGCACCGTAGAGCGCACGCCCTCCATATTTCCCTGTCCGAAAAACTGGGCCGTATAGATGCCCGGACCTGAAATGCCGCCAAACAGCGCCAGCGCAAAGACAAACAGCAATTGTCCGATGATGGAGACCGCCGTCATCGCCTCGGTTCCGAGACTGCCCACCATGATATGGTCCACCAGTCCAACCGCGTTAGTAAAACCATTCTGTATCATCATCGGTATGGCAAGCGCCAGCGCCCGCTTCAATACAAGCCTTCGATTCATTGCTCACTCCCTCAAAATCCGGATAAACTCTCCAAATCTTCATCAAACAAACTGTATCTTCTTTTTCTCTTTTACACATTCATCCAGATAATAATTCATCAATGTCTGATACGGTATTCCTGATTCCTCAGACATATTTTTAAAATAGTCAATAGTAGAAACACTAACATTTATAGTTATTGGCTTTTTAAGATTCTTGGTATAAGGATTCTTTCTCGGATTCAATTCTTTTATATTATATTCTTCTCTCATAACAATCACCATTCCTCATTGATTTCCACATACTGTTTCTCTTCATTCTTAGTAGCTTTTCTTGCGGATATTATGCGAATCACATTATCATTTTCTCCCCGACAGCAATGACATACAATAAGTATTCTTGCCTGACTGCTGATCCCGAGAAGAATAAATCGTTCCTCCTCCGCTGAATGCTCCGGATCATCAAATAAGATAGCATTGCTATCCATAAATATAGTACTTGCTTCCTCAAAAGTAATGTTATGCTTTTCAATATTCAGTTGTGCTTTACTAATGTCCCATTCAAAATTTAAACTATCTATATTTATATTATACATAATGTATCAATATCGGTCAAGCGATATTCCGTAACTACGCAGCAGGTCTGCGCATTCCCTGCGCAGACCTGCCGTGTAGTTACAAAATATACTGTTAGGATCCGGGCTGCGCCACCGGATACCTTCCCTCAAAGCAGGCCGTACAAAGCGGCAGCCCGCCCACCATGGCGTGAAAATCCGCTATGCGCAGATAGGCGAGGGAATCCGCCCCGATCACCCGGCAGATCTCTTCCGTAGAGTGTTCGGACGCGATGAGCTGTCGGGAAGAGGGCACATCGGTTCCGTAATAGCAGGGATAGAGGAACGGCGGCGAGCTGATCCGCACATGCACCTGCTTTGCGCCTGCCTGGCGGAGCATTTCCACAATCTGGCGCATGGTGTTGCCCCGGACAATGGAGTCGTCGATCAGGACGATCCGCCTGCCCTCCACCGCGCTTTTCAGCACGCTGAGCTTCATGTGGACCGCGGCCTTGCGCTCCTCGTCCGTCGGCTTGATGAAGCTCCTTCCGATATAGCTGTTTTTCTGGAAAATGAGGCCAAAGGGCTGACCGGACCGGGAGGCGTAGCCCTCCGCCGCGATCAGGCCGGAGTCCGGCACGCCTGCCACCAGATCCGCCTCCACGTGATCCTGCGCCGCCAGCGCCTCCCCTGCCCGGAACCTTGCGTCCCGCACAGAGATACCGTCGATGACAGAATCCGTCCTCGCGAAATAAATATACTCAAAGATACAGTGTGCCTTCTGCTCCTGGCAGAGGGACGTATCGCTCTCCATGCCGTCCTTCCGGATCGTCACGATCTCTCCGGGAAGCACGTCCCGAAGCAGCTGACCTCCCACCGCCTGTATCGCGGCGCTTTCTGAGGCCAGAAGATACGCCTCTCCTTTTTTTCCAATGACCAGAGGCTTGATGCCGTAGGGATCCCGCATCGCGATCAGCTTCCTCGGGCTCATCACAAGGATCGCGTAGCCTCCCCGCAGCCGGCCGGCGGCCCGTTTTACGGCCTCCTCGATCGTCGCCGTCTTCACCCGTTCACTGATGATCTCATACGCCAGCACCTCGGAATCCGAGGTGGTGTAATGCGCCTGCCCCCGGTACATCTGCTGCTCCTTGATCTGCCCGGCGTTGACGATATTGCCGTTGTGCACAAGGCTCAGCGTGCCCTTGATATAGTTCATCGAAATAGGCTGTGCGTTTTCCAATGTGCTTCCCCCCGTCGTGGAATACCGCACATGGCCGACGCCGATATTGCCCGCAAGCCGCTTCAGATCCTCCTTCGTAAACACCTCGCTGACAAGTCCCATGCCCTTTTTCGTCTCCATGTTGCCCGGCGGCCCGTCCGTCCTGCAGACGGAAATCCCCGCCGACTCCTGCCCCCTGTGCTGCAGCGCCATCAGCCCGTAATAAATGTCTCCTGCCACCCTTTCGCCCTCCGGCGCGTAAATTCCAAAAACTCCGCATTCCTCATGCAGCTTGTCCATCCCTGATCCATTCATTCTTTTCTTCCTCCACTTAAGGAACTGTTGCAGAATAACTTTTACATTTGACACAAGTTATCGCTGAACCGTTTTTAAGAAAGATCCTCTTTCCGGTCTTCCCGCATTGTGATGATGTACCGGCTCATCGCCTGATCCTCTGCCTGTGCTCCTGCAAAGCAGTTACCCTGCTAAAAAAGAAAAAGCGTCCCAGAGAGATTCTCTAAGACGCCATTGCCTTTCCAAATAGATATGTTAACGCATACCCGGAGATTTGTCAAGGCATTCATCTATCAAAACAATCTACTTGTTGATATTATCCTAAGAATATGTTATGTTTAATGGTAGATGCTACGATAATTTTTTTCTCAGTTCTGAACAGTTATCTGTAAGGATCCTGTTTCAGGGGTTACCCAGGAGGTCAATTTATGAACGAATTCGAAATATCTACTACCGCAGTACGCCAAAACTCAGAACTACTGGCACATGCTGCAAACGATCTTCAGCGATATGCAGACCAAATAGATCATATCGCATCTAATCTGGATCATGGCCTTCAGAGTGTTGTGCCAGCCATGCGCACAGCTGTTTCTAATATTCAAAAAGAGGCTAATTGGATGAAAACTTATCTGGACACATCCAAAGAAATATGCCGTCTCTATGAGATCACGGAAAAACAGATCATGAACGGAAACAAGGTTCCAGCTACCATTGCAGATGCCGTCGGCGGTTCAGGACAAACCAACGAAGAACAAGGATTTCTGGATGCGCTCTTGGATAACTCAAAGAACGAATTCTGGTCGAATTTCAGAGACTTTGCCCTTGAATCTGCCGGAGGAATCGCCGTTGCCACCAGCGGTTGGATCAATACAGCTACCAAGATCGCGGAGAGCTCTGGTCCCAATGCATTTGTGATATTGAATCCGGATGTAGCACAGAAAACTGCCCTATTGACAAAGTGGGGATCCCGATTGTCCACCGGATGCAAGTATGGATTACCAGTCCTCGGCGGAATTCTGGATTACGCATCCCTTCGCGGCAGTGGAAAGGATATTCAGGAATCCGCAGTAAAAGCCGGTGCCCATCTGGCCGTTGGTATTGGTGCCGGCGCAGCTGGCGCTAAGATTGGTGCAGCAGCCGGAGCCCTTCTCGGTTCCGTGGTTCCTGGCGCAGGAACAGCTGTTGTCGGTGCTGTTGGTGCAGCTGTTGGATTTGTATCCGGATTTGCAATTACCATGGTTGGCAACACCTTGTTTGACACCGCATACGATAATTGGGATTCCATCAAGAATACGATGGCGGATGCAGGGAAAACGGCAATTGACGGAATTGGAAATGCCGTAAATACCATGGTAGATACTGGAAAAAGCATTGTAGAGGGAATCGGAAACGCTGCTTCCTCATTCGGGAACAGCATAGGCTCTGCAATTCATTCTGCATTTAGT
>CAMHJT010000014.1 GCA_946185495.1 uncultured Clostridiaceae bacterium
AGCCGGCGAATATCATGCTGCAGCCCGATGGTTTTGTGAAGCTGATCGATTTTGGCATTGCGAGGGAGTTTAAGGAAAAGAATATTCAGGATACCACCTGTCTCGGAACCAGGGGGTATGCGGCGCCGGAACAGTTCGGAGGACAGGGGCAGACGGACGCGAGGACAGATATTTATTGTCTGGGCGCAACGATCTATCATCTGGTGACAGGACACAATCCAAGCGAACCGCCGTATGAGATGTATCCGATCAGACATTGGAATCCGTCTTTCTCATCGGGACTTGAAAGGATCATTTTGAAATGCACGCAGCGGAATCCGGATGACCGGTATCAGTCCTGCGGTGAACTGCTTTATGCGTTGGAGCATTACAAGGAGGAGGAGGAAGAGTATAAAAAGGAACAGGACAGGAAATGGAAAGCATTTTTATGCTCCGTCATCCTGACAGTTTGTATGCTTGCGGGTTCGATCATATGTTACGCGGGGAAGAAACGGATGACGGTGAACGAATATGAGCAATATCTGTCGGCCGCGATGGCGACGCCGGTATCGGCAGAACGCTATCCGTACTACGAAAGCGCCATCCGGCTTGCGCCGGACAGGGAGGACGCGTATCTGGAGCTGATCGATACTATGCTGGAGGACGGCGTTTTTACGACGTCGGAGAGTGAAGAGATCCGGACGGTAATTCCGAACTATCTGGATCTTCTGCGGGAAAACAGGCAGAGCTTTGTCAATGTTTCATACCGGCTGGGTATTTTGTACTTCTATTATCCGGAGAGCGGCGAGGTAGATGTGAGGAATGCCAATAAATGGCTGAAGATCGCAGCGGGAGAAGGGGACGAGAGGGTCTCTCCCGATGTGGCGAGGGAGATTCTGGGAGAAAAGCAGATGTTTCGCATAGAATGCCTGTGCAAGATCCTGGATTATTATAAAGATCTGGATGTAGTGAATAAAGAGGGAGACAGCAAAGCAGACTATTCCGGCTTATGGAAGGATCTGTCGGCGGCTGTTTTAGTTGATATAGAGGAAGCGGATAATCATGTGACAGAGCTGGTGATGTATAATTTTCTGGCAAGCCAGGTTGTAAAGCATGCGGAGGATTTCAAGCGGTCCGGAGTCAATGAGTCGGATTTAAGATCGAAGCTTGAGATGCTCCGGAAAAGCAGGGAGCCTTCGCAGGACAATCAGTATGAGGTGGAGCTATATTCCCGTCTCATGGGGAATCTGGAGCTTGCGGAGAAGAATGTTGAGATTGCGTACCCGGACGGACTTCAATAAGCGTGCCGGAAGAGCTGCTTTTATGGGGAGGCCGGATGATGGCAGATAAAAGCTTGCATTTTTGAGGAGCCGGGTTTATAGAGGAGAAGGACATGACATCACAATTATATCAGACATTATTTATCATTTTCGTGTGCCTGACAGTAGCATGCGCGATACTGTCAGTGGCGCTGTATTTTGTGTTTGATATCCGGAGGATTATAAGCGTTAAGACCGGATCCGCCATGCGGCAGAGCATCCGGGAGCTTCAAGAGATCAATCAAAACAACGACGATGGGAAGAGGAAACGATACAAAGCCCGTTCCGTTCAGTTGTTTAAGGAAACCAGCGCGGAGCTGGCAGGCCGGCAGGAACGCGCGTTGAGAAAGACGGCAGCCACAGGGGAAGTGACTGCTGCGGGGATCCATGAGGATGCGGGAAACCGCGACGGGCTTTCGCAGTTTAAGGCCGGCGGCATGGGGGACAGTCAGAAGGCTGCAATAGAGACGGTGACAGAGTCGCTGCATTCAGACGGGGACAGCAATGCGACGACTGTGTTGGCGAATCAGAGGAAAGGAGTAGATGGAGAGCAGACAGAACAGCTAAAGGATTCGGGAAATAACTCTGGAGATTTCTATTTTCATATAACAGAATCAAAGCTGGTGATTTTTGCAGACAATGTGATTCGTGAGGATCCATGAAGGTGCGGCGTTTTGCTGCCGGACAGGCAAAACAGGCAGGACGTAAGGCACAGATTGAGAGGCAGCATGGCAGAGGGGTGACAGGAGCAGGGGTCTGCGTGAACTCCTATCAGGGGAAGCGTAAAACCGATTGCACCGCGACAGTCCGGCAATGGCGGGGCGCTGCGGCGGAAGGAATATGGAAAACAGGAGGAGAAACCTATGGAGAAGGAAAAGTTTTATAAAATAAGGCGGCTGCTGGCTTTGATGATGGCTGCAGTGATGGTGCTTGCAAATTCGAATCTTGCTATGGTCGTTTACGGGGCAGAGGGGGAGCCGCAGGAGGAACCGGTAACTGCTGTCTATACATTTGTCTGCATGGTGGATCAGGCGCAGCAGAAGCTTTCGGGGGCGCAGGTTGTGATCAGGGATCAGGCCGGCCTGGAGCTTGCGCCGGATAAAGGGGCATATACGCTGGAGACAGGAAAAATCTATCAATATGAGGTGAGCGGGGAACGGTTTGAGACGGTCACGACGGGAACGGTGACTGCTGAAGATGCGGCGCAGGAATATGTGATCCGGATTCCCCTGGATAATCTGAAATATGCCATGAAGGATACGACATGTTTTGAAGGAGGCACTGTATCCATGCAGGATGAATGGCTGTTTGACTGGGTATGGACATCCTCGGATCCGGCTGTCGCGACGGTGGGAGAGGATGGAACCGTGACCGGGATAAAGCCTGGAACTGCCACCATCACGAGGGAGTACAGCACGCTTCATCAGGAGGCTGTGGTGACGGTGGAGGAGAAGCCGATTTCGTGCAAGCTGAGCTATCTGTGCGGGGAATCGCAGGCGCCCGCGGATGTGAAGGTTGAAGTGCAAAGGGGTGGGAAGACAGTCCAGCCGGACGCGGATGGCATATATCAGCTCCTTCCCGCAGCTGAATATACATATACGGTCAAAACCAAGGGGATCCAGACGACGGATCATCAGGGCAAGGGAAGCTTTCAGGCGCCTGCCTATACGGATAAAACGGAAACCGTAAAGCTTGCGCTGGAGTATACGGAGCCGGTGTTTGAGATAGACGGGAAACAGTGGGGAACGGTTGAACGCATCCGGAAGGGGCAGATGGTATCCCTCCGGTGTGTCAATTTTAATGATCTGTATGCATCGGAGACACTCTTTTGGGAGTATCAGGCTGCCGGGCAGGACAAGCAGAAATTAACTGCAGAGAGCTTCGGGGTTGTCTGCCAGGAGCCTTTCCGGATCGATTGCTCGATCGGCGCCATAGGAAAGGGGTACCAGAAGGAAACCTTTGAAACTTATCAGCTGTCAGCTTCGTACGCCGGGAAGTATGCGGTTTCGGGCGCTTCATATTTCGTAAACGGGAAGGAGATCCGGGAGGAGGATCTGGAGCCGGGGAAGGAGTACTCAATTCTTGTCAGGGCCAAAGGATTTGAAGACCGGGTAAATACGATAGTGACCTCAGCCTCCGAGGTGAATATTTCTCTGGAGGCCGGCGCACTGAAACAGCCGGTCATTACAGTTCCGGAGGAAAACGTGCTGTCCGGTTATGTGGGAACAACCCTGAAGATTTCCCAGGTTACGGTGTCAGAGCATGCGGAGGGGCCGGACTGGGGCTGGTACTGCGTGAAGGAGTCAGACGCCTCCCAGCGTCTTGAGGTATCGGAGAAGGATGGCGATCTGACCATTTTGCTGCAGGGAAGCGCGGGAACGTATCAGCTGTTCTACGGCTGTGAGGAGGTTGTCAGCAATGCGGCTGCCATTTCCATCATGCGGGTTCCGGTGGAGATTGACTGGAAGCTGCTTCCGGGAAAGCAGAAAATCTACGACGCGACGCCGGATTTTGAGTTCCAGCTTCCGGTGAAGTCGGATGCGGTTGTTTTCAAGGAAGCGGACAAAAAGGATTTTGACATCAAGGAGGAGGATTGCCTGACTGTAAAGGGTAAGGTGAGCTCCGCCGAGACAGGGTCCTACCAGAGCTTTACGGTGACGGAGGTTTTCGACGCGAGCAACCGGTATGAGCTTTCCGGTATCGGGAAAAAGACAGAGGAGCTCGCGGAACCTTTTGAGATCCGGCAGGCGGTATTGACGGTTGATTTTCATAATGTTTCGATGAGCTATCGTACGAACGCCATAGGAGATCCCTCTGCGATTGAGTTTTTAAATGCGGACGGCGTGGATGAGCTTGTCAAGCAGGATATCTTTAATAGAATGGGGAACGCGCAGAACGTAACCTATATGGAACAGGAACAGAAGGCTTCCTGCACATTTTCCAATGTGCAGTATGATGAGGAACAAAAGCGCGCGTATATCGGGAAGGAGACAGATAATGTCCGGTTTGATTTTTCCGGGCTTCAGGAATTTGAAGGCAAAAACATCCTGTTTACAGTGAAGCTGGTTCCGGAAACGCTGGCGGTCAGCGAGGCGGAGCTTGAACAGATGCTGAATATAAAGCAGGGGGACGCAGAGGGGACGCTCCGGAATGAGTCCTGGTGCAGCAGTGCCCCCATTACGGCGGAAATGGCAGCGGGAACTGAGTACTGCGGGGATATGGCGTATTCCACTGTGCTGTTCCGAAAGAGCTCGCAGGGGGCGGAGGAACAGGAAGCAAGCGCGTCCATTGAGGCCGACGGGACTTCGGAGGAGGTTTATTATGAGATCCTTCTCTCCAAGGCGGAGGCTTCCTGGCCCTACACCTGCAGGGCGGGCTTTGTTCATATTATTGCGGAGGAGTATCTGGAGCGGGCGGACCGGTCACTGACGGTCGATGTTTCCGGCAGGACATATCCGGTGCTGAACCTGTACCTTGACACGTCAGCGCCCAAGGTCAGATTTGTGGAGCCCATGCAGCCGGAGGACGGGACGATCATGCTGGATGGCAGGAAGATCAAGGATATCCGGTTCACACTGGAAAACAGCGGATTTCCGGTAACAGGGCTGGAGTATGTGTTCATGAACCAGACAGGGTCTCTTGCGGACGGACAGGTCATGGATAATAAAGTGATAAAGGATTGCATAGATTCGGGATTATCGGGCAGCATGACAAAGCTGGAGCTCACGGGTGATGAGAAGGAAACTTATATTGTGAACTGTCCGGATGTGGAAGGAGATTATGTATTAGTGGTGAGGGCTGCCAACAGTGCCGGGCTGCAGGGCTATTACTGCTCCCAGGGATTCGCGGTGGATCTTACAGCTCCGGAGATTGACGCGCGGCTGATCGAAAACCAGAAGGATGTCACCGCGGAGCTTCAGGAGCAGCCGTACCGGAGCCAGCCGGCTGTGTTGAAGATAGATTTGAAGGAAATGCATATACAGGACGTTCAGATAGAAGTCAAAGCTTCAAACCGCAAGGGGGACATTCTGTTTACAACGGATGCCGGCCAGTATGAGCAGCAGCTTAAAAAGCTTGAGTATGACAGCAGGGGCGGGAAAAGCTCATGCCAGATACCCTTTGCAGCGGACGCGAATTATGAGATTTCCATCCGGGCCAAGGACAAGGCGGGATATGAGACGATAAAAACCTTTCAGTTTACCATGGACCGGTCTGTGCCCGATAAAGGAAAGATCAAAATTGAAGGTACCGCGGGTGCGCTGCAGGGGAGCAGTACGGGCGAAAAAGGCGTGATGAATACGGTAAGGAGCGTCTTTAAAAAGAGTTTTGAAAAGCTTTATTCAAAGATCAAGTATCAGATTTTTGGTGATGACACGATTAAATATACCCTGAGCGGATCCGATGAAATATCGCCTGTGCAGATCAGCTATTTTATCTCCGCGATGGAGTTGGACGAGGCGGGACTGATCGCTTTACAGGAAGAAAACTGGCTGAAATGGGAGAATGGGGAAGAAAAAAGCATTGTCGTGAATACAAAATGCATTATTTATGAGCGGGTGCGGGATCTGGCAGGAAACTGCAGCTATTTTTCCACGGAAGGAATGATCACGGATAATCATAAACCGGAGATCACTGTGACCTGGGGAGAAGGGATCAATGCCAATGGGTTTTACAAAGGAGATGTCACATTTTCAGCAAAGGTGGAGGACGTGATACCAAAGGATGCCGCGGTATGCTCCGGCCTTCAGTATGTGTCCTACTACCTGAAAAAAGACGGCAGCTATCAGAACGGGGAGGTTTTGCTGGAGAGAACCGGAGAGGACACCTCGGGGACAACCGTTTATGAGATCAGCAAAAGAACGATACCGGCAGAGACATTTAACAGTAATGCGGTGGTTTTATGCGTTACTGCGGTCGACCAGGCGGGCAACAGAATCGTTGAGGAGAAGGAGATCAAAATTGACAATGTAAAGCCGCAGATCCAGGTAACCTATGACGACCAGCCCGGAGCCCGTTATTACAACAAGGCGAGAACGGCAACGATCCGGATCCGGGAGCGGAATCTTGACAGGAAGGACATAAAGATCAAGGCACAGGGAGCGGAAGGCGGGCAGGCGCAGATCAGTGACTGGAGCCACACCGGAGAAGAAGGGGAATCGGATGATACCGTTTATATCTGCCGCGTCACGTTTTCGAGGGATGACCAGTACACCTTCACCGTGGATTGCACGGATGAGGCTGGAAACAGGGCGGAGAGATCATTTTCAGACCAGTTTATTCTGGATGCGACGGCGCCGGTGCTTACGGTCAGCTATAGCGGCGGACAGCCGGAGAAGAATGCGTATTACCGGACAGGGGTGACCGCGACGATCCGTATTACGGAGCATAATTTCGACGCCGCGAAGGTAGACATCAAGGTACGCGCCGACAAGGGTACTGCGCCTGCCGCGACAGGCTTTCACAGCGATGGGGACGTGCATACGGCAACAGTTACGTGGAATACAGATGGGATCTATGGGCTTGACGTGTCCTATACGGATGAGGCAGGCAATGCGGCTGAGAGCCATAAGGGCAATACCTTTACGGTGGATCTCATGGAACCGGTGATCGTGATCGAAGGAGTGGAGGATCTGTCAGCCAACCGGGATGAGGTCAAACCCGTGATCACCTGTCAGGATGAAAACTATGCGGGAGATCAGGTTCAGCTCCGTCTGCAGGGCGCCAATCATGGCGAGATGAAGCTTGACCGGTTTGTCGTCGGAACGGAGGATGTGGAGAACGGGCAGCTGTTCCGCCTTGACTTCCCCAAGGAGCAGGATGTGGATGATATATATACGCTGACCGCGGAGATTACGGATAAGGCGGGAAATCATTCGGAAAAGAGCATAGAGTTCTCGATCAACAGGTTCGGGTCGGTGTACACGCTGGGTACAGAGACTGCCGGGTGGCTGAAAAACGGGGAATGCGCGTTTTTGAAGGAGGCGCAGCCCGTTGTGATCATAGAGACCAATGTCGACGAGATTACGGAACGCAATATTGCTTTCACTGAAGGCGGCGTGAACGCGAGCGTGATCAAAGTGAAGGAGTTCAGTGAATGCAGTCAGGAGGAGAAGGAGCGCGGATCGTACTATGAGGTGAAGAAAACAGGCAAAGCGGGGAAGTGGCATCAGTACGAGTATACGATCGCGAAGGATAATTTTCTGACAGAGGGCCGGTACTCGATCCAGATCGATTCCACGGATCAGGCCGGGAACCACACGAGCAATGTGAGCAACCGGCACACGGACGGGAATCTAGGCATGGAGTTTGCCGTGGATCAGACGGCGCCCAGCGCCGTGGTGACCGGCGCGCAGAACGGAGCCTTATACAATGAGATCAGCCATATGCTGTATCTGGATGTGCAGGATAATCTTGGACTTGAGGAGGTGACGGTTTTCCTGAATGGGGTTCCGTCTGAAACCTACACCGCGGAGAAGCTGGCGGAGCTGGAAAACGGTGTGATTCCGCTTAAGGTGGATCAGTCTGTCAACAGGCAGACGGTTCGTGTCATGGCGAAGGATCTGGCCGGAAACGTGCTGGGAGGCAGCGGGGGTGGACCATACGATAAGAGTTTTGGAGAGTTTGAGCTTTTTGTCACCACCAATTTCTGGGTGCGCTTGCTTCATACGACCTGGATGTGGGTGACGGTTCTCGTAGTGGCAGGCCTCGCGACAGCAGCGGTGATCCTGTTAAGCCGCCGGAAAGGGAATACAGAGATTGGAGGATAACACATGAGTGGGGTTGCGGGAATTCTTCTGTCAAATACGGCGATATGCTTTTATGAGGGTCTGGTGCTGGGATTTGTGCTTGTGCGTTTTACACGGCTCCGGCGGGAAAAAAAGCAGGCGCAGGAGATGAGCGTGCTGCAGAAGGAAAAGGTGCGGGAGGAACAGCTGGATCAGGTTCTCAAAAACAGGCTGTATCAGGGCAGCGCAGCCAAAGCGCTGCAGAACAATATTCCCTATGAGGTGAATTTCCATGAGGAAACGCCCAAGATGGGTGGAACCAGGGAGGGAATTGCTGTTCAGATCGTGGAAAAGGGGAAGCTGTCCACCAGAAAATATGTAATCTTTATTTCTGAAGTGATCACCATCGGACAGAGCAACACGAACGCGCTGGTGTTGAATGACCTCAACGTGGCCAAGGAACAGTGCCGGGTTTTCAAGTATGGAACCGATCTGTATATCCAGACGCTTGAGGATACGCATCCGGTCCGGTTAAGGCGCGGAAAGGAAGAAATGCAGCTTTCCAAAAACGCGGTCCGGCTGATGGATCATGACCAGATCGCGGTGGGAGACACGACGCTTCAGATACATTTTGTGTAAGAGGAGAAGGTATGCCTATGGTTACAATTTTGTCCGTTTTTACAAATGCCTCGTTTAAAGAGATCAGGCTTCCCAACGTGGTAAATACCGATTACTCGTTTGTGCTCTACAAGGATGCTTTCCAGATCTCCCAGGATATGGAAATCTGCCTTGAAAACATTGATGGCCAATGGGCGTTTACAGAGCGGGAACACTATAAGATACTTAAGGGGAACGAGCCCTTTACGGGGCGGATGATCCGGGATCAGGATATCTTTCAGATTTTGAACGGGGATTCTGATCAGATTACCCTGGTTGTCCGGAATACAAAGTATTCGATCTCTGTTTTCAACAAATATGATATCAGCCGGGTGGAGGAGATCACCATTGGCAAAAACGA
Source organism: uncultured Clostridiaceae bacterium (assembly GCA_946185495.1). Lineage (GTDB taxonomy): Bacteria > Bacillota > Clostridia > Lachnospirales > Lachnospiraceae > CAG-590. Next base: position 9,042 of record CAMHJT010000014.1, read on the forward strand.
GAATATGGATATCCGATATGATTTTCAGGGAATGGTATCCAGATTTCACGGAAGGATATACAGGGACGGCCAGGGAAAATGGAAATTTGAAAATAAGGGCGTCAACGGAACGTATGTGAATGCAGGTCTGGTCAAGGATACCGTTTCCCTGAAATTCGGGGACCTGATCAGCTTTATGGGACTGCATATCATGATGCTGGGGGATACGATCGCGATCGATCAGGCCAATTACCCGGTTGCGGTCAATACGGATAAACTGACGCCGGCAGTCCGTAAAAAAGAGAACGCGGCTGGAGAAAAAGAAAACGCCGCTGCAGCGCCTGCCGAAACCGGAGACGGCATGACGCTGCTACGGAGATCTCCGAGAAATATTGAAAAGATCGATACCGAGACGATAGAGATTGAGGCGCCTCCGGATCTGCAGCAGTCCAGAAAACAGCCGATGATCATGACGATCGGTTCCTCCTTTACCATGATCATCCCGATGCTGCTGGGCAGCATGCTGATGATCTATTCCGCAAAGGCAAGCGGATCGAAATCGGGACTATATATGTATTCCGGCCTTGTGATGGCAGGCTCTTCGGCGCTGTTCGGCATTTTGTGGGCAGTCGTGAATGTGGTGCGCCAGAATAAGGAGGAGAAAGAAAATAAGCTGCATCGTTTTGAGGCGTACAGCAATTATCTGATGAAGCGGACCGAGCAGGTGAAGGACAAGTATGAGAATAATATCCGTTCTCTGAACATCATGTACCAGAGCGCTGAGACCTGCGCGGGTTATGACAGCCACAGCATGGTGCTGTGGAACCGGAATTTCCGGCATGAGGATTTTATGTTTTACAGGCTGGGGCTTGGGGATATTCCATTTCAGGGAAAGATCAGCATACCGAAGGACAAATTCAAATTGTATGAGGACGGACTTGCGGAGAAGCCCAAATATATTCTGGAAAATTACAAGACCCTGTTTCATGTACCGGTGGGAGTCGATCTGCTGAAGCATCCTCTGGTTGGACTGATCGGTGGAAGCAAGTGCAGGGGCGCGTATGAGATCGTCAAGCTGCTCGCGATACAGATCGCCGCCAATAATTGCTACACGGATGTCAAGATGGTCTTCATATATGATGGAAAAACGGAGGAGAATCTGGGCAAATGGGGATTTGTCAGATGGTTTCCGCATGTCTGGTCCGAGGATAAAAAGCTCAGGTTTATCGCTTCGGACAAGCAGCAGGCCGGCGAGGTCTTCTACAATCTGGCAAAGGTCTTCCGGCAGAGGGAGGAGATGGGCTCGGCCAAGAATAAGGAGAGCGTCCAGAAGCCTTATTTTATCATGTTCCTGATCAATCCGGAGATGATAGAGGGAGAACTGATCTCAAAGTATGTGTATGATACAGGCATGAATTACGGACTCACGACGGTGATTATTGCGGATTCCTATACCGGCCTGCCCAATGAATGTGAATATATTATCCAGAACGATCATACCTTTCAAGGCGTATATGATGTAAAGGACTCGCAGGATGAGAGGCTGAAGATAGAATTTGACAGCGTTCCGGATTTAAAGACACTGCAGTTTTCGAAGCGCCTTGCCAATATTTATGTTCGCGAAACAGAGTCGGGAGGCGACATTCCGTCGTCAATAACATTTTTTGAAATGTACGGGGCTTCCCGGCTGGAGGATCTCAATGTTCTGGACAGGTGGAGAAAAAACCGGACCTATGACAATATCAAGGGAATGACAGGAGCTAAGGCGGGAGGTGCGCCCAGTTATCTGGATGTCCACGAAAAATATCATGGCCCGCACGGCCTGGTAGCGGGAACAACAGGCTCAGGCAAGAGTGAGACGCTCCAGACCTATATGCTGTCGCTGGCGGTTAATTACAGCCCGGACGATATTGGATTTTTTATCATTGACTATAAGGGCGGCGGAATGGCCAATCTGTTTAACGGGCTTCCCCACCTGATCGGCCAGATCTCGAATCTTTCCGGGAACCAGGTGCACCGCGCGATGGTTTCCATTAAGAGTGAGAACCGGAGAAGGCAGCGTATCTTTACCGAAAACGGGGTAAACAATATTAACCTGTACACGAAGCTCTATAAAAATAATGAGGTCAGTGATCCGGTTCCGCATCTGTTCATTATCATTGACGAGTTTGCGGAGCTGAAGAGGGAAGAGCCGGAATTCATGAAGGAGCTGGTCAGTGTCGCTCAGGTTGGCCGAAGCCTTGGCGTGCATCTGATCCTCGCGACGCAGAAGCCGAGCGGTACGGTAGATGACAATATCTGGAGTAATTCCAAATTTCGTCTCTGCCTGAGAGTGCAGGACAGGCAGGACAGTAATGACATGCTGCATAAACCGGACGCCGCCTACATCACACAGGCCGGACGTGCGTATCTCCAGGTGGGAAATGATGAGGTGTTTGAATTGTTCCAATCCGGCTTCAGCGGGGCTGTGTACAACGAGGAGGACGGGGAGAGCAAGGTGGAGATCGCCAAGCTGATCACTCTGGACGGAAGGGTGGACATGACAGGCAATTACGCCAAGACCACACAGAAGGAAAAAGCGCAGGCCGAATGGCTCACAGTGCTGGAGAAATATATGCTGCGGGCTGTGGAGAAGGAGGAAACCACCCTGGAGGAGTGCTTCAGGATGAAGTCAAAGCAGCAGCTGATCATTGATGATATGTACCGGATGATGGAGGATGATCTGGTAGACTATCCCATCAGCGCGTACAATACGGCAAGGCTTATGGATTTCGTTGAGCTGTACGGGAGGTGCATGGCCGAGGAGCATATTGTAATGTCCATGATCCGGAAGGCTGCGAGGGACAATATCAAGCTTCCGCAGGCCAAGGACAAGACACAGCTGGATGCGGTAAAGGATTATCTCGCGGTGCTCGCCAAAGAAAACGGGTACACGCATGAACTGCAGCTTTGGATGCCGGTGCTTCCCACGCATCTGTATCTGGATGGATTTGAGGAGTATAGGAAATGCTGCTACCTGGATGGCGCGTGGCCGGAGCCTGAGCCTGAGTGGAATGTGGAGGTGGTGCTGGGGCTTTATGATGATCCGCAGAACCAGGCGCAGATGCCGATGAAGATCAGCTTTACGGAGGGCGGACACCATGCGGTGTGCGGAATGGTCGTCAGCGGACGGAGCACCTCCCTTCAGAGCATTTCCTACGCGCTGATCCACAAGTATGCCCCCTCGTATATCAATATTTACGCCATTGATTTCAGCAGCAAGATGATGAGCGCGTTTGAGGAGGCGCCTCATTTTGGCGGAGTGATGTACGAGGGTGATTATGAGAGGATATCCAAATTCTTCACGATGATCCAGGAGATGCTGGAGGAGCGGAAAAAACTGTTCCGGGGCGGCAATTACAGCCAGTATGTGCAGGTGAACGGAGTGACGCTGCCTATGATCCTGATCGTGATCGATAACGTATCGGCGTTTAATGAGAAGACGGAGGAGCAGTATGTGGAGAATCTGATCACGCTGTCCAAGGAGGGCGTGAGCCATGGCATTTATCTCCTGCTGTCCGGAGCGGGCATCGGCAATGCGGATATCCCGTCCCGTGTGGCGGAGAATATCAAGACCTTTATCACGACGGAGATGGCGGATAAATACGCGTATGGAGATGTCATGAAGACCATGGCGTTTGACGTGATTCCGGAGGCCAATATCAAAGGACGGGGACTGGCGGGATATGGCAACCGTATTCTGGAATATCAGACAGCCCTGGCGTGTGAGGCGGAGGATGATTACCAGCGGCTGGAAAAGATCCGGCTGCGGTGCAGGGATATGAAAGCGCATTGGAAGAAGAAGGCTGCCAGAAGGATTCCGGAAATTCCGGAAAAACCCGTCTGGTCAGAGTTTTGCGCGCTTGAGACCTATGAGAAGGAGGTGGAGGATCCCGCGTCTCTTCCGGTTGCGTATAATGCGGAGAACGCGTCGATCTACAGCGTTGATCTGCGGGATACCTTCTGTTATATGATCACGGGCCTGCCCAGATCCGGCAAGAAAAACTTCATGAAGGTGATGATCCAGTCAGCGATGAAGAAGAATAGCGATATCTATATCTTTGACGGCGCTTCGGGAGCGATGCGCGTATTCAGTGAGGCGGAAGGCGTTCACTACGCGGTGACGGAGGAGGAGGTATTTAAATGCTTCCAGGATGCGATACCGGAAATCGGCAGCCGGAGCAAGGAGCGGAAAGCGATGATGGAGCGGGATGCCGAGGAGACCGAGATATTCGATGTGATGTCCGGGAAAAAGGCAATGTATTTCTTCATATCTGATCTGGAAGGCTTTATTACCATGATCTATAACGCCAAGCTGGAAATGAAGGGCTTTCTTGAGAATGTCATAGACAAGGGAAGGCTGTTAAATATTTATTTTGTCGGGGTGATCGGGCTGGATAATATCCAGATGGTGAATTTTTACAAGATGTACGACATGTTTGTCAAATATAAGACGGGGGTTCATTTTGGCGGCAATGTCGAGAAGAACAATATTTATAACTTCAATTCTGTTCCGTATAAGGAGCAGTCAAAGATGCTCAAGCCAGGCATTGGCATGATCTCGGACAGGCTGTCGGGGGATGTGGATAAGATCATTGTTCCGCTGGCAAGGAGGTAGGCGTATGTTGTCTTTACTGATCTATAGCAGTAAACAGGATGAAATTGAATTGCTGCAGGATACGGTGAGGGATGTGGTGGCCTACTTGTCGGATGAACATCTTGATATTTTTGTGATGACGGAGTGGAAGCCGGAGCGGCTGGAACAGAAGGATCATTTTGAGGTGGCGCTTGTGGATGTGACCGCGGATGGCGGGCTGCAGGCGGCTGTCCATATCCGCGAGGGCTTTCCCTCCGCGGATATCGTCATTGTATCGGATCAGACGATATCGCCTGTTGCGTACCTGATTCCTGAGATACGGGCATCGCTTCTTTTGCTGAAGCCTTTCGTCTATCGCGATGTTGTGGAGCGGATCCGCGGTCTGTTTGCCGTGATGTCACGGTGGGACAGGCAGAGTGAAGACGTGTTTGTATTTCAGGACAGCGGGGAAAACCGGAGGGTACCGTACGCGAAGATCCTGTATTTTGAAGCCAGGAATAAGCGGATCTATCTTCGCGTGCAGAGCCGGGAATATGGACTGCAGGGGACCATGGAATCCCTGGAAACGGTTCTTCCGGAGTTTTTTACGCGCTGTCACAGGGGATTCATTGTGAATGTCAATTATGTCAGCAAGGTGTGGTATTCCAGAAACGCTATTCATCTGACGAATGGCGAAGAGATACCGTTGTCCCGTTCCTACAAGACTGTGATGAAGGAGGCGCTGAAAAATGGGATTGACGATCAATAATATATATGTCCTGACGTGGGCGGAGCTGATGGTGCTGGCGGCCGCGAAGGGAATAGAGAATCTGTTCGGACTGGGAGATCCGCGCTCCCGGTCAGGAGAGGAACAGGTGATTGACGCGGTGCATCATTTATACCAGCAGGGCATCCTGAACAACAATGGGGAAGACGGTTTTGTCCTTCACAGCGATATGGATGAGATATTGAAAACGATCTCCGGCGCGTCAGTGATCCTGTTATTTCGGGATTACATGAGAGAGCAGCCTGTTTTAAAGGTGCTTTATGCGGGCTGTGGATATGTGGTAATGGAACAGGCCTTTGCGGGACGGGAGATCTTTCGCCTGTATGGCATTTTGCCGGAGGAGCTGCAGGATCTGCTTGAGGATGGAAGCGGAGAGAAGGAACTGCCATACCGCTATATGCTGGATGAGGACAACGTGATAAACAGGTGGATGGTAAAAAAAGAAGTGCTGAAGCCGGATGAGATCGCGCAGCTTGGAAATGTCCTGCAGATGTTTGAGTTTGTGATACCTGGAACGGAGCAGGTGTGGAAGAGGATTGCGTGGATGCGGTCCCGGGAATCCGGAAAGCTGCTCTGTAGTGAGGAAGGCAGGGTGCCGTATGAGATTCCGGGGGTGGAGGCACCGCTAAATTATGTGGCAGAGCGGTTTATGGAGGTGGAAGGAAATGGTTTTGGTTGAGATTTATATTCCGTCCCTGGACGAGACGCTGGATTTCCGGATCGATGAGACGGCGAAGGTTACAAATGTAGTGCAGGAGATCAGCGAGATGATCTGTAAAAAATACAAGACAGAGTTAAATGCTCCGGCTGAAAACTTCCTTTTATGCTCCGCCGAGCAGGCCAGGATCCTGGATGGGGATTCGACGCTCTCGGAAAATGGGATCATTAATGGAAGCAGCCTGTACATGGTGTAAAAAGGTCTCAGAAGAACGAGGGTTCGGGGAGAAGAGGTCGCCGGAAAACAAGGGATAGGGGGAAACTGGTTGTTGGGAAAAAAAACTGGTTATCTGTCCGAAAAATCAATTCGGAAGAAAAAAAGTGTTATAGTATCCATATCGAGGAAAACAGAAGCAGGTGGTCAGAATGGAGATTGCGATTGGCAGAATAAAAGTAGTTATAGATGATTTGCAGACCGCTGAACTGGCGTATAAGAGACAGATCAATGCTTTTGAAGATGTTTATCAGGTCTATCACAGCCTGACGCAGGACGGCTATGACCGGCGCGCCATGCATACTGTTCTTGAGAACATGAGGGAGAATTATTCATGTATCAAGCGTTACAGAACAGCGCTTACGGATATTGTGGACTATTATGAAAACACTGAGCGCAGTATCATGCAGATGTCTGCCGGAGCGAGGAGCGGTAATCAGGAGCTGCGCAGGATGAATACGGAATCTGTGAAGAAGATTTTGAATCGGTATAACATTAAGATAGTATAGTGAAGATGGAGGTAGCTCAATGGCGGTTTCTAAGATTAAAGTCAATACCGTATCACTAAAAAAGGATACAGACCTTATACTGAAATCCTTGAATGACATCAAGAAGAAGATGCAGGCTATGGAAGGTGATGTCAGGCAGTTGAATGGAATGTGGGATGGTGAGGCGAATGCCGAATTTAACAAAGCTTTTCAGGATGACATCAATGCGTTGAAGCAGATTTGTGATAATATTCAGGGACTGATCGACTACGAAACGAATGCGAAAAAGGAGTATGATTCCTGCGAGCAGAAGGTTTCCGGTTTGATAGATAGCGTGTCTGTGTAAGGGAGGGAATGAGATATGGCTTCGATTACGCTGAAGGTAACTCCGGCAGAGCTCAAAAAAAAATCTGGAGAGATTACCAATAGTATTAATTCCATTGAGAAGGATTTTCAGGAGATTGATAAGCTGATCACGGGAACCAAAAAGTATTGGCAGGGAGACGCGAGTGACCAGCATATACAGAGCTATATGAAGATGAAGGAGGACCTGACAAAAATAGTCAGGCGGCTCAGGGAGCATCCGGAGGATCTGGAGAAAATGGCAGGGATTTATGAAGAGGTCGAGAGTACGGTTACCCAGATCGCGAATGCCTTGCCGACAGATGTTGTGACGTTTTAAACAGAAATCAGCAGGAAATGAGGAGTGTAGCATATGGATGAATCGACGATCATTTTTAATTATAACAGGGCGATAGGGCAGGCAGGCGACCTGGACAATATCGCGAAAGAGGTTCGCAAGCTTGCGGATCGTTCTCTGACAGACAGCCTCACATCCATAGATAAGAATTGGGATGGGGAAAATTCCAAAAAGTTTCTCAATAAGGGCAATAAGCTGAAGGGCAGAATTGCTGATTCCGCCGATGATATTCAGCGGATTGCTGAGAGCATCCGGCAGATGGCCGAGGCGATCTACGAAAGTGAGATGGAGGCAGTGAGAATTGCCAGAGAACGCGAAGCGATGGAATAATACGAAATATAATGTCTGAAAGAAGACAGTATATATAAATCTATTTTTTAAGGAGGATATTATTATGGCAAGCACAATTAAACTGACAGCAAGCGCGCTGCAGGCAAAGAAAAACAAGTTAGAGCAGGATAACGCGAAATTCAAGACAGAGCTTGGTAATCTGGAGACGATTGAGAAGCAGCTGATGGGCGAGTGGAAGGGTGACGCCGCTGAAGCGTTCAACGCTACATACACCAGGGATTCCGCATGTTTTGACAAGTTCTACAGTTTGGTTCAGAAATATACCCAGGCGCTGGATCAGATCGTGAAGGCCTATGAGAAGGCAGAGCAGGCAAATGTACAGATTGCGAAGAGCCGTTCCAGCAAGTAATAATATAATCGATCAAAAATTTTAAAATAGAAAGGAAGCGTATCATATGAATACATTAGAGGTAAGTGCAGCTAAATTAAAATCCGTAAGCAACGACTTTAAGTCTGCAGGAAATAAAGTAAAGAATATTACAGACAGCATGCTGGCAGAGATCAAGGCCATCAACGGTTCCGTATGGGAAGGCGATGCGGCTACCGCATATAAGAATCAGTTTAACAAGCTGGAGCAGGATATGAATCAGATGTATAAGATGATTCAGGAGTATGATTCAGACCTGGATCAGATCGCAGCTCAGTACGATAAGGTTGAGAAGGCAAATGAGCAGATCGCCCAGTCTCTGGCTACAGATGTTGTTTCATTCTAACGATCAGTTTATTATTTAAAAACTGCAGAAATTGTGATAAAATTGTACAGAGAGCATTCTCTGTACAATTTTATTTTGGGGTGAAATGAACATGGGAGCAAAGATACGATATAGGCTGATATGGAGTGCTTTTATATGCATGCTGTTTTTATTGCTGCCTGGACATTCCGGGATTGTATATGCAGCGGCAGATGGCGCAACGGGGGTTCCGTCCGCTGTAGCTGATATGAGAACGGGTATTGTCAGGTTGGAGATCTACTTAAGGGATGAGGCTGGAGCCACTTATTCTGTCCGAAAGGGAACAGGTCTTTTGCTGGGGAATGCGGCCAGTGGCCAGTATGTAGTAACGAGTGAAAAGCTGATTACGGTGGATCAGGACGTGGTCAATGATGTGCAGAGAAAAAATGGCCTGGATCCCGGCGCGGGTCTTGCAGTCAGCGCTGATATTGTACTGGAGGTTGGAACCAGAATTACACTGAAAACAGAGGATGCCAGAAAGGGAGATGGCTTTGTAATACTGGGGCTGGAGCATTCCATTAACGAGGTGACCTGCCTGAAGCTGGGGGACAGCGTATCCGTGAAAGAGAATGATAAGGTATTCCTCATGGGATATGAAGACAATGGAAGCGCGGCTGAATATTCCGCGAGAGACCAGGTCAGGATGTGGCAGAAGGGGCTGGTTGTAACTGCGGCTGACGAGAACAGGATCCAGGTGGATGTGCCCATGCAGGAATCTGAACTGGGACTGCCTGTATTTAATGCGGGCGGATATGTGGTAGGACTGATCTTATCAGAGGATTCGAATCTATACCTGAAGCCTGTCGACCGCGTCAAAGATGTGCTGAAGGTATTGGGATACTATTATGAGGGAACGGATACCGGCAATCACTATAATGAAGTGACGGACGAGGTGTCGGGAGAACTCAATGCGCTGCTTCTGGAGTGTGAAGAGATTGCTGTAAGCAGCGGCGTATATACAAAGAAATCTGTTGATGCCTTAAAGGGCGCGATCCAATCCGCGATCGCGGTATCGATGAATGCGGACGCCACCTATGATGACTATGTCAAGGCGAGGGATAATCTGACCAAGTATAAGCAGAAGCTCCGTAAAAAGGACTATCCCATAAGGGTTGTTCAGATCGTTATGCTCGTTCTTATTCTGACATTTTCTATCCTTAATATGCGGACGGAGCGGATCATACAAAAGCTGCGTGCGCATGGTCATGGAGGGGGAGATAACATCAGTTATGATGTCATTTACGCGAAGCTGATCCGTCTGGACACCATGCAGGAGATACCGATTTCAAATGTGATATTTCGTATCGGACAAAGCGCGCAGGGCATGGATTACGGGATTGAAAACAATACTGCCATCAGCAGGCATCATGCGGATATCATGCGTAAGGGAACAGAGTTTTATATTTTAGATAATAATTCTACCAATCATACATTTGTCAATGGCCAGCAGGTTATGCCGGGCGAGCTTTTTCAGATCAAGGGTGGAGACAGGATCTGCCTGTCGGATCTGGAGTTCCTGTTTGAGGTCTGAAGACGCAGGAAGCCGTGTTGGCTGGTTATTGGGACAAAAAGCTGGTTATTCGTCGGCAAAGCTGATTAGTGGTCGGGATCTGTGATATAGTGAACGCATAAGGAAACCCAAGCTCTACACATAAATCAGTTGTATTGTTTGGAAAAGGTGCCGATTATAGATCGTTTGCATTGGAGCAATCGGATGGATATCAGAGAAGGAAAATACTGTGAAAAAATCAATTACAAGAATAATAGTATTGGGAGGCAGTTTTATGCTGTTTTCATTTCTTACGGGATGTGGTTCGCGGCAAAGGGTAAGTAAATGGGAAAGTCATGAGAAAGCGATGGAGAAGCTGCTTCAGCAAAAATACGGGCTGGAGTTTGAAGTCGGAAAAGCAGAACAGTTAACTGCACAACAAGCATTTCAAAAGACTTGCTTTCAGTCAGATGTCGTCGTGCGCGAAACAGGTAAGACATTTACTGCTGTGATTTTGGAGGATAATACAATTCTCAGGGATGATTATCCTAAGACAATCTACGAGGATGAGATCGAACAGCGTTTAGATGAGATCTGCAGCCGTCATCCGGAGATTGGCATTGATGAGAGAGCATACCAATATCGTCGATCGGAGGATACATGGGATTCGATCGAGCAGCTTGAAGATTATTTGGGAAATGGACCATCCTGGGTCAGTATGGATATTTCAGTTTCAGGAAAAGATGAGGAAATGGTAGCACAGACATTGTATGATTTTTTGGATGATTTGAAAAGCAATTATTTTCAATATGACATACAATGCAATTTCGTTGCAAATGATCAGAGCGGAGAAATAATTTTTTGTATGTTAGAAGGCGGGACAGATGTTGATTATTCTGCAATACTTAACGAAGTGAAGGGAGAAATCCATCGTGAACAGTGACAAAGCCGGATTGGTTACGTATGTACAAAATAATAATACGGTTCTCAATGAGTCTAATTATAATGAAATGGATGCGTTAGTTTTTGCACAAATGTCCTATAGTTCATTTGAGTCAGCATACAGTGATGTACGAGGCACTTCTCCCTGCAATAACAATATTTATGAATATAACAAGAGTGTCTCTGTAAAACAATATGCCAGGGATATTCTGAATAGTGGGCAGGAACTTTCAAGTGATCAGCGCGAATTGTTAGAAAGTGTGCGAATGAGTCATCGTTATGATGATTGCCAGATGCATGATTTTTCGACTGCAGATACGTCTTCGTCACAATGGGCGGCATATACCGTCGATATTGATAAGAATACCTCAGTGATTGCTATGCGGGGAACAGACGGAACAACAATGGGATGGTCAGAAGATTTTCATCTGGTTCATGATACGGATGGCACAAATGCACAGAATTATTCGACGCAATATTTGGGGAATTGCACAGCGGACAACATCTATCTGGCGGGTCATTCCAAAGGAGGAAACGATATAGTAACGGCATATGTTTCTTCAGACGCATCCGTAAGGGACAGAGTCAAAGGTTTGGATAATTTTGATGGTCCCGGAAATAATGATGAAATAGTTAAGGCATTTCCAGAGGGATATAAAGAATTAGACGATAAACTGGATAATTGGTATCCGGAGGATTCGGTTATTGGTTTATTGTTGAATGATAATCCGGGAAGAAGTCATTTTGTAGACTCTGATGTACGAGAAGATTTCAAAGATAAAGGAATTTTGGGAGAACACGATCCTTTTGCGTTTCAAATAGATGAGAATGGTTTCAAATCTGCACAGCAGACACTGCTGTCAAAGGAGATAAATGAAGCGTTGGACGATACTGTATCATCTATGTCAAATGAAAGCCGGGCAAATCTGGCGAACACCATAGATAAAATGGGGATACCTTCCATGATTGCAGGTAAGAAGGATGAACTTCCATATAGATTTACTGAAGAGGATGCGAGAAAAGCATTAGAGATGGGGCATGTTCCGGATTCGGTGATAGACAAATTAGCAGGTCCGGTTGCGACGGCAGTAACGGTATATAATGCATTTGATACATATAAAAACTTGTCAGATGAGGAAAAAGACGCAGTTCAGTATGTGGCATCCTATTTGATCAATCGGGAGCTGAATAAGGCTAGGCAATATGCAGAAGATAAGTGGCATGAGTTTGAGAACTACGTAACAGATAAAACGAAACAGGCAGAACGCTATGTGGATGAGAAAATGAAGCAGGTTCAGGATACTTATTGCAAAATAGCTGATTGGGCAAAGGAAAAACGGGCAGATCTTTCCAAAACGATCAATGATTTTTGTAATGAGATTGAGAATACATATAATAATGCAAAAAGGTGGGTGAATGACGGAATACAGTTTATAAGGAATGGATTTCATCATAATTGGAATGAGGGCGGATACGGAGTTGCAATATTTACGGTTACGCCGAATGTTTTAATGGCGGAAGCCAATGATGTAATTGCATATCAAAATCAATTAAAACGGTTGAGTCAGCAAATTGCTACAATTCAGTCCGAGCTGCAATTAGTTCATGCAAAGCCGGCACTTTCAAATGTCAGGAAAGTGATAGAGAGAGAGGCAGATGGATGTAAGGCACTTGGGGAGCGATTGACAGACATTGCTAAAATATATATTAGCCATGAGAAAAATATACAAAATAACATATAATAGTTAAGGAGGTTGCCATATGTCTGATTTTAGTGTTGACGCGGAGCTTGTGAAGAGACATGGGGAAGATTTCACTTCTATGATGAATGCATTGGGAAGGTGCAGTTCGGACATAGAGAATATTGCTTCTCAATTATCGATAACCGGAGGGGGCGCTTCGGAGATCCGCAACAGTCTCCGCATAGTTTCCGGTAATCTGGAGAAGGAAAAGGATGGAGCGAAGAACCTGCGGGAGTGTCTGGTTAATTCGATGGGATCATATATTGCAGCAGAGAATCTGATTAAGGGAACTCAGGCTGGAAAAGGGAATGCCAGTGCACGGTCTGATGGAGGCACCGGTTCATACGGTGGCAGTTCAGGTAATGAGGAAAAGAAGTGGTATGAAGATGTACATACAGTAGCCGAGGGTGGTGCATCTTATACGAATCAGTATGGGACAACGTTCAGCGCAAGCGGATATGCACTTGGAGGAGATATAGGTGCGGGAGTGGATGGCTTAGCGTTCAATGCCTATATGAAGGGAAATGTTCTGGATGGCCAGGCGTCTGTGGAGAGCGATTACGGTAAGGTAGGTGTCCATGGCTCGGTTCTTGGCGGTGAAGGAAAGTTTGCTATAGGTTTTACAGGCATGGATTACAGTGTACACGCGCAGGAAGGAGAGGATGATGAGTACGAAGGCATGCTGGCCGGGATAATGGGTACTGCTTCGGCGTATGTTGCGCAGGGAGATGTTGAGGCCAGAGTGGGCTCGGAGAAGAATAATATCAATGTCGGCGCGGACGGTACAGTGCTGGGAGCAGAGGCTGAGGCGAAAGCAGGCGTATTCTATGATAATAAGGGAATTGGAGTTGGAGCGGAAGCGAGCGCTGAAGCATATGTAGCCAAAGGAGAGGTAAAGGGCGGATTTGATATCGCTGGCATCAAGTTTTCCGGCAGTGTCGGCGGCAAAGCGCTTGCAGCGGGTGCCCATGCAGGAGGACATGTCACTACGGGAGGCGTAAATCTGGATGCGGGTGCGTCGTTGTTGCTGGGAGTGGATTTGGGCATCTCCGTAGATTGGTCAGGATTTGATCCGTCCAGCCTGGATGTGTTTGGTTGGTTTCATTAATAAGATATAATGGGAGGGTGCAATTATGAAACAATATTTACCTTTGGGCACGGTTGTGTTATTAAAGGAAGCAGAGAAAAAATTGATGATAGTTGGAAGATGCCAGGTGCATGAGGGAGTGCATTATGATTATTCCGCATGCCTGTTTCCGGAGGGATATATTGGCAGTGATCAGATGATTGTTTTTAATAATGATGAGATTGAGAGGGTATATTATGTAGGCATGCAGAACGAGGAGGAATTTGTTTTTCGTAAGGCATTGATGGATCTTGAGGAAAAAGCCGAAGATTAATGGAAAAGGGGAGAGATGAACATGCTCCCCCTTTTTACGTTTGAAGTGTGGATGACCGGTAAGACAATCCAACCGTTACAGCTTTTTCCATTCTTTATACTCAGCAGGACCATCCGCAGCTTTAACAGATCAGAAGACTATGGAAGGAGAATTCTACATGATACTTCATATTCAGCAGACCACTGCCAATGGAACCCATCTGTTTAGGATTACGGAACAGAATCAACTGTTATACACAGCAGACACGCCTTTTTTTAACCCGGTGACTCCCGTTATAGGCGGTCCGGTCAGCACGTTAACTCTTTCTGACGCGTCCGGGCAGGTCAGGTTTACCTCCCATGCCGAGACGGTGGATAATCTCAAGGAATCCCTAAAACCTCTGAGCTACCTGTTCACTGGCTCTAAAAAAATAGCGTGCTATACGGTATCAGATTATAACGGGCAGCAGCATGGCGCATTTTATGTAGAATTCAGCGAACTGATGAAATATAAAATGGTGATAGAATACCGGGGCAAGTATATCAGCTGCTTCAAGCGATCCATGGGGAAAAGGGAGGTTGTGTCATTTTACAAGGATGAGGTTCAGGTAGGGCAGCTGACAAAACCGAATTGTGTTGTCAATCAGTTGGATCAGTATTACCTCCACTTTATTGACGGCTACGAAGAATGGACGGGGATACTCGCCTTTTTTGTGATCTATTACGATTTTTTGTATCACAACAGTAACGGACAGTATTCCAAATCATCTTATCAGGCCAATATCACCTATACCTATGACAAGAACAGCTCAAAATACGACAAAGACTTTCTTCGCACGCAATTCGGTTCTGCGGAAGAGCAGAGGATTGACCAGTGGATCAGGCAGGTTTACGCCGACGCATCCCAAAGCAGCAAAGCTGACTTTAAGAAATTCTGGCTGATATTCGGCATTGGCTGGGGCGTTGCTATCATAATCACGCTGCTTGTCCTTCTGATTATTTTTTTCTAGCCCGGAGCCATCCCCGGTGTGGATTCTCATGCATCCGTTTATTTGAGAGAATAAATATCAACCATGAGTGGGAAAACAGCTCAACATTTTAGTTCCCTTCCCGACTGGAGGCCATCTGGTTGTTGCCGAACAGTAACGATTCAGATAGTTATTGGCCATAAGGACGGTTTGTGTATGGACAAATGTGATGATTTCAAGTATGATATAAGTATAATTAGTTATGGAGGTGTATTTATGAAGGAATATTTACCATTGGGATCAGTAGTAACTTTGAAGAAAAGTCCGAAAAAAATGATAATTATCGGACGCTGCCAGATCTGCAACGATGTTTATTATGATTATTCAGCGTGTCTGTTTCCAGAAGGGTATATTGGGAAGGATAAGTTGTACGTATTTAACAAGGATGATATTGAGACTGTATATTATATAGGAATGCAGAATGATGAGGAGTTTGCGTTTCGCAAGGCGTTGTCCGAAGCAAACGAAAAGTAGCAAAACAGGGTAAGCAGGAAGACAGCCGCTGAGAGGGCTGACGGTATCCGGCCATTTCCAGAAAGCGCGTTGTGGAGAAGCTGCTGGAGGGTATGGAATAAATAATGGAAACCGCCGTCCATCGGCGGTTTATCCAATTTTTGAATTGCCCGGATTGGCTTTTTCATACAGCACCCGGCAAGGCTTGTCCTTCATTTTGGCAATATGTCCGCTATTGTAGGAAACGCCTGTCCTTGCCCTGCGGTAAGTGGTACCGTTTACAGTGTATTCATAGACGGGATAGCGCATATTTCCGCCTGCATGTACAGTTTTGATGCCGATATAGACTTCCACTTGTAATCCATCAGTTGGACTTGTTCCATTGCTCTCGTTAAACCGCCGGCCATCGATCACACCCTCACCGGTGAAGTGCCCTTCGCATTCAGCGTCGTATTTTTTTCTTCCAAACATAAATAAATTCCTCCTTTTGGGTCGTTTGTTTTACGGAGCTTTCCTATATGTTCTGGCAGAGCACATCCGAACTGTGTTGTCAATCAGTTGGATCAGTTCCAGATAAATTCCCGTTTTTTCACAGATTCCCTTTGGCTAAGCGGCAGTGCAGGGATGAGATGCAGAGCGGGCGTGTTCACGATTACATCTGTTTTCTGACGACGCCGTACTCATCGTCAAGCCGGAAAAAAGAACAATTAGCGCTTCGTCCCTGAAGAAATTTTACCATATCGTCTTCGTCCAGATTGACATCGCAGGAATAGCTTTCATAGTCCTCATCGTAAATGTAATGCACGCATTGTTCGCATAAATCCATGATCGTAGTTCTCCTCAAAAAATGTTTTGGCTATTTACCAACTCGTGGTTGATATTTATAAACTCACGGAACAAAATTCTGTTCCGCTCTTTTAATGGCATAAGCCTAATGCCTCTACCTGATGTGACTCAGACTACTTGTATACTTTGAATATCGAACAAGGCCTTTGTTAGGTTTCGGCCTGTACCTTTAAGATTTTACACTATTCAAGGATGTTTTAGAAAGCAACCCCATATCTTTTGTTCGATATAAAATATTATAGCAAACATACGTTCTCTTGCCAACCATGAATTATAAAATAGCCAATGTTTTTATTTGTCAGCATCCGGCTGCTCGGACAGCCGTTCCGCGTCCGACAATCCCATGATCAGCCGCTGCAGCTCCTCGCTGCTTAAGTTATAGTTATTCTCGGCAGGGAAGACCTCAACATTGGTGGTTACGCCCTCCTCATATTCAGGCTCCTTCAGGCTTTCCTCCAGATAATCGTATAAATAGGCTGTGATCATATCATCAAATTCCTGCTGGGAAAGGGTTCCGTCCGCGTTATCTGAGTCACTGTGATAAAAATCGTCCACATAGCTTCTCGTGTCCGCGATGATATCCCGGAACAGCTTCAGCTTATAGGTGGTGACAGGGACGATATAGGAATTGTCCTCCTGACGGACGCCTTCTCCGACTTCGTACCTGTAGTTCTTGTAGGCGCGGTCGAACAGCTCCCGAAACTTCTGGCGGGTCTCCTCACCTGGATGATAGGTTTCCAGATAGGAAACCTCCTGGTCGAGCATGCTGTTGTGCGTTTTTTCCGCGTCCTCCAGACTGGTATGCGTGACTTCCATGTAGTCTGTGTATTCCCCGTGGATGCAGGCGTCCAGCGAGGCCTGCACGTAGCGGTCCGCGTCAAAATCCTGCACGCAGCCAGTTAAGAAGAGCGCCAGGAGCAGGCACAGCAAAAACCTGAGCTTGTGCCGCAGTCCGCCCTGCGCCGGGGAAATGCGTTTTGAATCTTCAGTTCCGGTATAGTTGGTTTTCTTTTTCATCCTGTCTGTATCCTATTGGCAGAGGCGATGCATATCTGATTCGTCACTTCTGACCTGTCTGAACTGCTGTGGATTTTCTCGTTGAAAGCGGCTGTAGTCCGCTGTCTCATATCATGCTCATGGTTTTTAAAGCCAGGGATTTTCTCGTTGAAAGCGGCCGTAGTCCGCTGTGCTTCACTTCCCATGCCGGGATTGCTGTGTCCGGTCAGGAGTGCGCGATTTTGGAGACATAGGAGATATACTCCTCCTCCAGCTGAAATCCGAGCTTTTCCGCCAGCTTGACAGAGACGAGGTCTGCAGCGTCCCATCGCGGCTGTTTTTCGCGATTCAGGCACTCCAGCACCATGCGGGAGGCGAGGGCGACGCCGAGCCCTTTTTTCCTATAGGCCGGGTTGATGGCAATCTCGATCTCAATGCTGTCGAGGCTGGAGGAGTAGGAGCAGGTGGCGCCTGCAAGCTTGCCGGTGTGTCCCTCCAGCATGACGAAGCCAAAGCCGGTTTCCGCAAAGGCCTCATAGCCTCCGTAGTTGGTGGTAAACGGGTGGCACCAGAACTGCTTGTGGATGAGCTTTTCATACTGCTCGTCGATGGGCTTGATGACAAATTTTCTAGTGGTGTTCGCGCCTGCGTAGTCCGGATCGTAAGACACGTTCGAGATATAGGTGGATAGCTTGACGCGGTTAAAATACTGGAGGCTTGGCTTGTTCATGGCGTAGCGTGTCCGCCGGTCATAGGACGGGTGCGTGCTAAGCTGCCGGTCCCAGCTGTCCGAGAGTGGGACCACCGTGATGTTTGTATTTTTCTGCAGGGATGGAAGCAGGTCCAGAATGTTTTTCTTGCCAGCGCCGTCCCCGTTGCCGCTCAAGTAGCAGAAGCTGCCGGTCTGTATGACGCCGTAGGTGGGCGCTTCCTCCGAATCGCAGAAGCCCCTTCCCATGACGCCCTGTAAAAAGGCCTCAGGGCAGCTGTCATAAGCCAACCTGAAAAATGGTGCCAAAAGCTGTGCATTTTCCAATTGTATTTCTTTCATAATGTCCTCCTTTCTTAGTTCTCCTCATGCCACTTATCAAGAACATCCTTCTGTCATCGTCTGAGATGGAAAGAAGTTCACAATAACGGGACCATGACAATTTTCCAGACACCGTCTGAAATTTTGGGTAGCAGATGTATAGCTGTCTTATGTTATATACGTCTGACTGAGAAAAACCTTTCCCAAACTCCCTTGTAAGAGCCTTGGAAAGCGTTCTCGAGGTCTTTTCGCCATATGCGGCTCTGATCTTATCATTTTGCTCGTATCTGACAATGATCTCCCCGATCTTCCAGTAGGTTGCTACCAGTGCTTGATTGATTTGTGCGGCAGCAGCCTTTCATGATTGTTTCAGAATATCGCCAATCTCCGAAACAGCAGCGGAAAGAGCATCATCCTTTGCATCTATAATCTCATTCATATTTTTAAACTCCTGTGCGATAGGCTCGTACAGATCTGCGGAGTTGTTACGAATTTTCTATCTCATTGCCGGTCTCCTCTAAACGGATCTTTTCAAGGAGGAGGCGGTGATAGTGCTCGTATTTATGAAACCGTTCCTCATCCCGTTTGGTCGGATAGGGAATCCGTTCCCGGCAAAGATTGTCCTCCAGATCATAGAGCTTTACTCTCGTGGCGAGCGGATTGGTCAGAATGCGTTCGATGAAATGGCTGTATTCCTCCCCCGGCTCCTTTGTGATGCAGGAAATGGCTTCGATCACAGCTTCGGAAAAGCCTTCCCGGCGCAGCATCTCCAGTGTGACGGGCGTGTCCTCCACTGTGTCATGCAGAACGCCGACAATCATTTCGTCCTGTGTTTTTCCTCGGAGCATCACGCGAAGGGGATGCAGGATATAGAGCTTGCCAGCCTTGTCCAACTGTCCTCTGTGTGCTTCTACCGCGATTTCGATTGCGCGTTCTAACATGCTCCACCTCCGTATTCCTGTCCGGTCATACCCGGACACTTCCTTACTACTACTATACTATATTTTGAGGGGAATCACAAGCTGAGAAACCCTATTTCGCGAGATTGAAAGGTGGGAAGCTGCTGTTCAGCCCAAAGCCAGTACTCAGGTTTCCGGGAGAGTTTTGGTTCACAACGAAGGGATATTTGCGAACGCCGGTCCTTGGTGAGCCGATAAAGGAGGCGAATCTGGCGGGAACCGTTCGGTCGGACGCCGAACAATAGCGATAAAAGCCTATTTCGCCAGATTGATCAGCCTGGAATAGGTTTGTACCTTTGCGTTTGGAACCAGGATATTCACCTGCTTTGGCACATTGCGAAACGTCATTTTTCCGATGGATTTGATCCGTTTGCTCCGGAAGGTAATCTTTTTCAAGCTTTTGTTGTTGTAAAGTACCCGTTTCCCGATCTGCTGCACCCCGGTTCCGAAGGTAATCGAGGTGAGGGCGCTGCAGTTTTCAAAGGCGCCGTTGTCAATCCGGGTGACACGGCTCCCGATGGTGACAGTTTTTAATTTCTTATACTTCGCGCAGGCTCGGTATTTGATCTTTGTGACCTGAAAGGTGTATCCCTGGCAGGTGACGGAGGCCGGAATGGAAAGCTTTTTGATCGTATGCCGTGTGGCGCCGATAAAGGTTACGGTTTTTTTGCCTGTGACCAGATACCTGAGGTTTTTCACGGTGATCCGGCTGCCCTTTGCGGGGCGCTTGTTTTTCTGCGTGGAGGAGCTTCCGGTTTCAGTGTTGCCGCCCATGCTGTTTTCCTGAGTGGAAGAAGCGGCTGCCATATGTTGGGTGGCCTGCTGTTCGATGGTATTTCCGGAAGTGTCAGTGTGCGCCTGCTGTCCGGTGGTATTTCCGGAAGTGTCCGTGTGCGCCTGCTGTACTGTGGCGTTTTCGGAGGATCCCGCCTGAGATTGCTGTTCAGAGGTGTTTTCGGAAGATCCTGCCTGCGTCTGCTGTTCAGAGGTGTTTTCGGAAGATCCTGCCTGCGCCTGCTGTTCAGAGGTGTTTTCGGAAGATCCTGCCTCCTGACCGGATTGCGTGTCATCCTGCGCTGGCGTGCTCCCATTGCCAGGCAGGTCAGGATTCATTGGAGTCGGTTTTTCTTCTTTGGACTGCCCGTTCGGGTGTTCGGAGGTTGTGCCATCTCCTTCATTTTGTCCGGCAGCATTTTCAAAGCTGTCTGCCTGTGTGTAGGGTTCGGTGGAAGATACGGAGTTTCCCGCCTGTGTGTAAGGTTCGGTGGAAGGTGAGGAACTGTCTCCCTGTGAATATGGCTCAGAGGAAGGTGAGTAGCTGTCCGCCTGTTCAGAGGCAGTCTCTGTGGCGTGCGCGGCCATTTCCTGTTCCGTGGATGCCTGTGCTCCCGCAGAGGCAGTCTCTGTGGTGTGTGCGGCCATTTCCTGTTCCGTGGATGCCTGTGCTCCCGCAGAGGCAGTCTCTGTGGTGTGTGCGGTCATTTCGTGTTCCGTGGCTGCCGACACTTCCGCAGAGGTGTCTTCGTACAGCGTATAGTTTAGATCCAGATCCTCAAAATAGGGAATGACAGGGCTGTTCCGGGCAATTCTATAGGAAGTGTCAGGGGGAGCGGCATCCAGATGCAGGCGCCGGATATCCTCTGCGGTGACGTCTGCCGGAATTTCCACAACCATATGATTACAGGTGTTAAATGCGTGTACTCCGGTATCGGATAACTCAACCGTCAGGTTTTTTGTCACGATAAGCTTTGTCATGTTGGGGCTGCTGAGGGAACAGCCTTCCAACTGCCGGATGTTGTTTCCGAGGATCAGCGTTTCCACCATGGGGCAGCTTTTCTCGGAAAACGCGAAAGGCGCGACGGATTCAAAAATATAGCTGTGTCCGAGATAGGAAACAGTGTAGGCTTCGTCCAGGATCAGATCAGCATCGAGGGCATAGCAGTCTAAAAGCCTGGCAGAGTGTTCCCCCGTGATCATGAACATGCAGGTATCGGTGGTGATCACCTGATTTGTCATTGGTTCCGCAGGTTCTGTAGTCAGCGCGAAGGCAATCCCGTTTTCCTGGCAGTATGGGATCAGCGGGCTTTCCACATCCAGGTACAGGATGGATTCCTTTGTCAATCCGCTGTTGGAAAACCGGCTGATATCCGTCACCTCCGGGGCAATGTGGAAGATCCGGTAGGCCGCATAGGAAAGGCGAAAACCCTGGCTTAAAAAGGCGTCCGTTCCCACGCTTTGCAGGCAGGCCGGGATCGTAAACTCCAGGCAGTAGGATCCGTCAAAGGCATGGTCACCGATCTCCGTCACGCTGTCCATGTTTAATCCCCTGCGGTAGCCGGATTCGTAAAAGGCATACGGCCCGATCGACAGGGTGGCGGATTCCGGCTGGAAAACGTAGGGAATGGCGGCAGACCTGAAACAGCTGTCTCCCAGAATTACATTGGAGGAAAAAATAAGGCGGCTTGATACCGCGCAGCCTGAAAAGGCGTACCGTTCAATCTCATTGCAGCCGGTGGAGTCATTTCCGATAACGAGTTCTTGAAATTGCACATTTAAGAAGGCGCCTGCCCCGATGGAGATGTTGTTATCAATATACAGATCCGTCCAATAGGGGAAGTTTTTAAAGGAATAAGGCGCAATGCTGGTGACGGGAATCCCGTATTCACTGTTGTGGATATAGATCCTCCGTATTGTCTGAGAGGAAAAATAGTCCTCGTCGTATCCGGAGACGGATAAGGTCAGATCCTCTTTCAGGACATAACGGATTCCGTCTCTGGTGAAGCTGCTGCCGGGCACATCGGGCTGGAAACCGGAGGGCAGGGCAGATTCCGGATCTGCTTCTGAGAGGAAGCCTGTATGTTCGGTGGAGACAGCGCCGGTCGCGCGAACATGGCCGCCCGCAGGGAGCAGCAGTCCGGACAAACAAACAGACAGGAGGCAGATCCGGAGCATAAGCACCGGCAGAACGTTCAATTGGGTGCGGTAAGGTGGTTTGATGACCGGCATGGCAAGTTCCTCCTGCTTTTATTCATTTTTTGTTGGGGATAAAAGCATTTGAGATTTCTGACTACAACACGATACTCTTAGATTATTTTCACACATACACTTTTATGAAATGTCATT
>CAMHJT010000015.1 GCA_946185495.1 uncultured Clostridiaceae bacterium
CATTCACTACAATATATTGTCCTTCTCTTGTTGCATATCTAGCATTAAGCAAGCAAAACTGTTCTTTCTGAATTACATCTTTAATCTTTGTAATTGTCGCTGAGATAAATATTCGTACCTTTGTGGCAAATGTTTTTTCTATCCATCCAAAAGAGATACATGTATATGTATTGAATGTAGAGTCCATCAAAAAATAATGACATTCATCGCATACCACATAATAAGAATCCGTATATTGATATAAAGCCCCCTCCCGCCCAGGCTGCAATACTCCTCCATTATCATAATCCAGCTTATGCATCTTACACTCCAAGGTCTGATATGTCTCAATCTGAATATAGCGGCTTTCCCATGCCGGCAACTTCTTTAGTTCAGCATCCAGCTGCTCCTTCAATATTTTCCTGTTTACGAGATACAGAATTTTTCTACCCATCGATTTGGCATATGGCAAAAGTGTATGCAAAATGAAATGTGTCTTCCCTGTACCGGTCTGTGATTCTATAAAAACCACATCACCATTCTTCCTCCCTGTATTCTTCCCCTATCTTTTCTGAAATATACATCGTTATCTCCTTCCTGTGCTGCAGCCGCTTCTGTGTGTGGTTTTTCAAGGCAGCTCGGTCAAGTCAATCAATATCGCGCATCTAAAAAAAATGGAAAAAATATATAATAAAATATAGGCTTTTCCATTTTCCATTTTTCAGAATGGCTACCATCTACCTCCGTAAGCGTATGCTGGCATCAAAATCCTGCCTTTTCCAACCATTTTAGCATCAAAAAACAAAAATGGAAACAGGCATTTACCATTTTCCATTTTTCATATTTTGCCTGTATCCCGCCTGTCATGCGGGCTTGATCAGGCAACTTCAGACCCGTTGCTGTCAGCGTTGCTGTCAAACCCCCTAAAAACAAAAAAATCCGGGAGACCAAAATCTCCCGGAAGCCTTGATTTCTCTATAATGCAGTTGATGGGAGTTGAACCCACACGAGTGTTACCTCACTAGAACCTGAATCTAGCGCGTCTGCCATTCCGCCACAACTGCATGTCTCACACAACTATTACATCATACACCATCTTTGGAAATAAATCAAGTACTTTTTTCAAAAAAAGCAAATTTTTTTCCATCATTTAATGCAGAAAGTCCCCCAGCATATCAATCCCTGCCACAACCAACAAAACATCCCGCACAACAGCATACGTCCCGACGACCACAAGATAAACATAGACCGGCCATTTCTTTCGCCCGTATAATCTGCCGTCCCTTTTCGCCAGTGTGACCAGCGCACCAGCCTCATAGTACGCGATCAGGACGATCCCAAGCACCACCGCAGGATTATGGTACAGGGACTGCAGGATCTCCCCCCGCAAAAGCTCAAACGCAGCCCTTGTTCCCCCGCAGCCCACACAGTACACATGTAACAGGTCATGCACCACGCAGGGTGGATTTGGGAAAAATCCCTTCTGCTTCAGAAGGAGAAAACCCAGAAACAACAGGATCGCGGCTCCCGAAGAAAGATTCGCCACCAGAAAATCTCTTTTTATTGTTTGATAATTCAACTGTCTTTCCATTTTTTTCCTAAAATATGCTTTTATATTGTAAACAAAACTGATATACTATTACATAACTTCAGGCGATCGCGAAACAATGTGCTTTTTCGACAGGCTTCAGGCTGACATTCCTGATGCCGGCAAAACGCATATTCTGCACCAATCCTGATTCTGCATTTTAAGTTTCGCAATTACCTGTTACATAGATCAACAAGGAGGATTTACCTATGGATGAAGAAATAAAACATACCCCAGGTGACCCCTGCAACTCAGGGGAGCCGGCCGGTACAGCATCTGACACGCAGACGTCACAGCCTTCGCAGGAACAGCCGGTTCACATCTCGCTTGACAAGGCGGCCATGGATCCCGATCCCTCAAAGGAGCAGCCTTCGCAGGAGCAGCCGGCTTCCGATCCCGACTCTTCTGCGTCACATGTCTCGCTTGACAAAGCGGCTTATAATTCCGGCGCCCAGACGCCTCCCGGCTGGGGGAACCAGCCCATGCGCAGCGCCTTTCCATCAGACACCAACGCAAACAGAAGCGGGGGAACGGGACAGAGCACATCAGACTATTACATGAACCCCGCCTCCACCGAAAACTATGATCCCAATGAACCGGAGGAATTTTCAAACGGCTACGGGATCGCCTCCCTTGTGCTCGGCATTTTGAGCCTGTTTGGAGGCTGCTGCTGCTGTGTCCCCGGTTTCCTCTTCTCGATTCTCGGCATTATCTTCGGCTGCGTACAGCCAAAAGACCAGATGGATCAAAAACCGGGCTTTGCCATCGCCGGTATTGTTCTTTCAGCGATCGGCCTGGTCATCTCCATCTGTATAGGAATCTATCTGGCGGTCACAACCATGATCATGTAACCGGTCCAGGTACAAAAAGCAGAGACATGGCGGGCAAAGCCCTGATCCCGCGGCACGCGCGCCGCATCCTTCAAGCGCGAACAAGTGGCACGCCAGCCGTTTCGGGCGCGCCCCCGTAATCAGGAGACCGCCCTGCCCGCCGTTCTTCCAAAACCGCACATCTCATGACCACCGGTCTTCAAAGAACAGCCTCCGGCTACTCACTGATATGCTCCAGCCCCTGTTCAAATATATGCTTGATATGTTCATCATCCAGGGAATAGTAAACCACCTTTCCCTCCTTCCGGTTCTTCACCAGCTTGGCTGATTTCAGCACCCGCAGCTGATGGGATATGGACGACTGCGACATATTGAGCAGCGTGGAAATATCACAGACGCACATCTCGCTCTCGAACAGCGCGCACAGGATCCGCACCCTGGTGGTATCTCCGAACACCTTAAAAAGCTCAGCCAGGTCATAGAGCTGCTCCTCCTCCGGCATCACCTTCCTGACCTTCTGTATGATGTCCATATGAATCGCGTTGCACTCGCAAACCTCAATCTGTTTCTTCACCATAACATCCACCTCTCATTACGCCTGCCAGGAACAGTTCAGGCTCCGCCCGGCAGTTACGAAAATTGATATTTCGCGGCCAGCTCCTGGTTTACAGCCTTTTCCATGTCAAAATGTGAATCATAGTCCTTCAGCCATTCCTCATACAGGCTGTTAAAATATTCCTTCTGCTTGGCTGCAATGGTCTCCTCCTTATTTTTCTTCGTCAGCTCCTCATTGTTCGATTTGATCATCTTGAAAATATGGTAGCCGTACTGGCTGGAAACCACGCTGCTGTATTTCCCGTCCGGAAGCTCCATGATCCGGTTCGCAACATTCTCACCGTAGGTTTCGATCATCTCAGCCTTCGACATCGTATAGGAATCAGAAAACTCCAGGCGATACTTCTTTACGATGCTGTCACAGTTCACGCCCTCCTCCTGCGCGAGGGAGGCCAGGGCCTCATTTGCCCGTTCAAGCTGCGCTGCCTTCTTCTCCTCCGAATATTCCTTCACGCTGCCATCCTTCTGCACGTTGTAACACTCAAACACCATATCATAGAAGGTTGTCATCCGGGCTTCCTCCTCAGAGATCTCGAAGTCATACTCCGAGATCACCTGGTCATATACCCCTCGCGCCAGCATATTCTCCTCCAGCACGCGGACAGCCAGTTCCTTCGTGATCCCGCTCTCCTTAATGTCTTTCTCCGTCAGCCCATTGTAAAAATTCTCAGCGGTCTCATCAGCCTCCGCCTTTTCCTTGTCCGTCAGGTTGATATGCATTTCCTCCGCCTTGTCAGCCAGCACCTTGACACGGTTTATGTCAGCGATGATGTCCTGTCTGGTCACCTCCTCCACCGTGCTCTTGCCGGAATCCCCTGCAAGCTCCAGGCTCCAGATTCCGTTTCCGTAAATCCTCTGGTAATCCTCCTCCACGATTCTGGCATAAATAAAATATTCCCCGAAGGTGACCTCCGTATCTCCAAAATGGTACAACACTGAAGCATCATCCTCCACCTTCGGTTTTCCGCAGGCGGCAAGCATCAGAAGGCAGAGCGCCCCCGCCAAAGCCCTTGCAAATCTTTTTCTCACTCTCGAACCCTCTCCTCCCTAAATCAAAGATTATTTTGGACGTTTGCGAAACAATGTTTTCGGATCGGTCTTATGCAGGATCTGTTTTTCCCGGCTCACGTTCCTAATGCCCGCGAAAAACAGATCCTGCACAAAGACTCCGTCTGCGTTTTGAGTTTCGCAATTGTATGTCAAAGTTTTTCGTCCTCCTCCAACAGCCCCCGGATATCCGCCACTATGGCCGAAAGCTCCTGCAGAAAGCTCTTCGCATTATTTTTCTGAAGCTCGACCGTAAATCCGGAAGGCGGCCCCGCCACCACCCGCATCGCGTTCAGATATTTATCCAAAAGCGGCGAAACAAGCTCAGTCCGGATGCGGACGCCCGGCGCCATTCCGATCTGCGCCTGCCCGTTCTTATAGGCCAGCGAGGTAATTCCGGCCGCATGCGCCTGGGCCTTCAGAATCGCCACTGCCAGAAGATTCATTACCTCGGACGGCGGTTCTCCAAACCGGTCTGTCAGCTCATCCAGCATATCCTCATAATCCTCTGTCTTCTGCATCGCGGAAATCCGCTTATAAAGCTCCAGCTTGATCATTTCATTTTTGACATAAGACGCGGGAATATACGCGTCCACAGGAATCTCGATGGATGTGGAAAATTCCTCCTCCTTCAGTTCCCCCTTCATGCGCAGGATCGCGTCATTCAGCATTTTACAGTACAGGTCATAGCCGACCGCGGCCATGTGTCCCGACTGGTCCGCCCCGAGCAGGTTGCCGGCCCCCCGTATCTCCAGATCCCGCATGGCGATCTTGAAGCCGGAGCCGAGATCCGTAAATTCGCGGATGGCCTTGAGGCGCTTTTCCGCGGTCTCGCGCAGCATTTTATCCCGCTTGTACATCAGGAAAGCGTAGGCCGTCCTGTTGGATCGTCCCACACGTCCCCGCAGCTGGTAGAGCTGGGACAGGCCGAACATATCCGCGTCGTGGATGATCATCGTATTGACATTGGCGATGTCCAGCCCCGTCTCGATGATCGTGGTAGTCACCAGCACATCGATCTCCTTATTAATGAAGGCGTACATGACATCTTCAAGCTCCCGTTCCCGCATCTGCCCATGCGCAAAGGAAATGCGCACATCCGGCAGCAGCTTCATAAGCTCGGATGCCATATCGGCAATCGTGTTCACGCGGTTATACACATAATAGACCTGGCCGCCCCTGGCCAGCTCCCTCTTCACGGCCTCCTTCACCAGCTCGGGATTATATTCCAGCACATAGGTCTGGATCGCCTTCCGGTCTACCGGCGGCTCCTCCAGCAGGCTCATGTCCCGGATGCCGATCAGGCTCATGTGCAGTGTCCGCGGAATCGGCGTGGCCGTCAGCGTCAGCACATCCACATTTTTTTTGAGCTGCTTGATCTTCTCCTTGTGGGCAACGCCAAACCTCTGCTCTTCGTCAATGATGAGCAGCCCCAGATTCTTATACCGCAAATCCTTGGACAGCAGCCTGTGAGTTCCGATCACGATGTCCACCTGCCCGTTTTCAAGCCCCTGAAGTGTCTGTTTCTGCTGTTTCGCCGTCAGAAAACGGGATAGCATCCCGACATTGACCGGAAAATCCTGCATCCGCTCGACAAAGGTGTTATAGTGCTGCTGGGCCAGGATCGTGGTGGGCACCAGATACGCCACCTGCTTTCCATCCTGCACGGCCTTAAAGGCTGCCCGGATCGCTACCTCCGTCTTGCCATAGCCCACATCTCCGCAGATCAGGCGGTCCATGATCCTGGTGCTCTCCATGTCCTCCTTGGTATCGCGGATGGCGCGCAGCTGGTCCTCCGTCTCTTCAAACGGAAACATCTCCTCAAACTCCCGCTGCCAGATCGAATCCTCTGAAAACGCAAAGCCCTCCCTGGACTGCCGTACCGCATACAGCTCCACCAGGTCCTTCGCGATATTCGCGACCTGCCCCCGCACCTTGTCCCTGGTCTTCTGCCATTCATTACCGCCCAGCTTGTTTAACTTCGGCTTCGCGCTCTCCTTCGAAGAATATTTCTGGATCATTTCGAGCTGGGAGACGAGAATAAACAGCTTGCCGTCGCTGTACTCAATGGAAATGTAATCCTTGACGACCTGATCGACCTCTATCTTCTCAATTCCCTTGTAAACGCCGAGCCCATAGCGTTCATGCACCACATAGTCCCCGACACTCAGGTCATCAAATCCCGCGATCCGCTCTCCCTGATAGAGCGCCCGCCGCTTTTTCCGTTCCTTTTTCTGACCAAAGATGTCCCCTTCCGTGAGTACCACCAGCTTCAGGCTCTCCACGGCAAAGCCGGTTGTAAGCCTCCCATTTGTCACCATCAGCTCCCTCGGTTCCAGCACGCGATCCGGATCCGAGGAAAAAAAGCAGGTGATCTCCTGCTCCTGCAGCTCCCTTGCGAGCCGCTCCGCCCTGGTCACAGAGGGCGAAAACAGCAGAATCCTCCAGCCCTTTTTCTGCCATTCCCTGAGATCCTTCAGCAGCTGTTCAAAATTATGGCGGTAGGCCGGCACCATTCTGGTCTCAAAGGACAGGCTGCTCTTTGGCGTGAATTCTGTGAGGCTTTTTCCAAGCATGGAAAAGAGCAGGGTTTTCCTGCTGCCAATCTGTGAAAGCAGTTCCCCGTAATCCATCAGGATATCCGCCTGTCCGGGCAGCATATAGCCGCCCTCCAGCCTGCTCTTCATGCTCTCCCTGAATTCCTCCTGACAGGCCATCGCCCTGGCGGCCACCCGTTCCGGTTCATCCACCAGGATCATGGTCTCCTCCGGCATATAGGACAAAAAGCCCCTTAGCTCCTCATAAAAATACCCGATAAAGCTGTCAACGCCCATGGCGCTGTGAAATTCAGTAAGCTCCTCCTTCAGTGCCTCAACCTCCCGGTTGATCCTGGCGTATTCTTCTGTCTTAAACTCTGATTTCAGCTTCTTCGCATAGGCCTTGTGCTCCTTTTCCAGGCGCAGGAGGCCCTCCGTGATCCTGTCCCGGTCCAGGATCATCTCCGAGGCAGGGTATACAGAAAGCGCCTCGACATTCTCTATGCTTCTCTGGCTTTCCACATCAAAGCTTCTTATGCTGTCAATGTCCTCCCCCCAAAGCTCAATCCGGTAGGGACACTCGCTGCAGATTGGAAA
Source organism: uncultured Clostridiaceae bacterium (assembly GCA_946185495.1). Lineage (GTDB taxonomy): Bacteria > Bacillota > Clostridia > Lachnospirales > Lachnospiraceae > CAG-590. Next base: position 7,194 of record CAMHJT010000015.1, read on the forward strand.
AATGTCAATGATCCCGCCGCGTACCGCAAACTGACCGACACCGTCCACCCAGTCATTGCGCTCGTAGCCCATCGACACCAGCGTATATTTCAGCCTGTCAATTTGAACCGTCTCTCCTGTGCGGAATGTCACGATGTGACTTTCAATCTCCGCGAGCGGCACGAGCCGGTTGAGCAGCGCGTCAACAGACAGCACAACCGTCGACACCCGTTTTTCCAGAATGGCACTTACCACCTCCATCCGTTGGCGCAGGATCGTGTGTCCGTGAATATCCGCGCTGTAAAACAGCGCGTCTTTAGCCGGATAATACAGAATGTTCCGGTCAAAAAAACGGTATCCCTCCTGGATCTCCTTGGCCTTCTCCTCGCTGTGCGTCACAATAAGCCTCACCCTGTCCGCCGAAAAGCAGTCCATCGCGTAGTATCTTCCGGCTCCGTCCGTTCCCTCAATCTCAACCGGTGTCCTTCGATTTTGTATTGCCGCTTCAAACTGATCCCGGAACTCCGAGAGCCTGAAGGGCGCCTTTAATGCTTCCATCTGTCCATCCCCCGTCAGAGAGTCTATTTCTGTCACTATGAACCCACGGTATCCATCCATCAGATACTGAACAGATACGCAGCGCTATCCATTATAGGCATTCATCGCCTTGTCCATCTGGTCCTGCAGCAGTAAAACGGCAGCCTGGCACGCCTTGTCATAGGCCGCCTCCATCAGCGCGCGCTCCTCCGTGGAAAACCTTGAAAGCACATAGGCTGCCAGATCCATCCTTGGAGGCTTCATCCCCACGCCAATGCGGATTCTTGGAAACGCGTCCGTCCCGAGATGGGAGATAATATTTTTCATGCCGTTGTGCCCGCCCGCGCTTCCCTTGGGCCGGATCCGCAGCTTTCCCACATCGAGGTTGATATCGTCATAGACTACGATCACGTCCTCCGGCGCGATCTTAAAATACCTCGCCGCCTCCGCCACGCTTTCTCCGCTCAGATTCATAAATGTCATGGGCTTTAACAGGATCACCTGCTGTCCCTCTATCCGCCCCTTGCCATAAAAGCCCTTATGCTTCGCCGTATCCAGCGGAATCTGATACTGCTCCGCCATCAGGTCAAGCACCTCAAACCCCACATTATGCCGCGTACCTTCATACTGCGGCGTGGGGTTGCCAAGTCCTGCAATCAGTTTCATCTTTGTTCCCTCTTTGCGCCTTATGCCAAACATTACATTCTGTCCCTTAACAGTGCCTCAGCCTCCTGAAGCTGCTCCTTTGAATTGACGCCCTTCGTCTCATCGGGATCTGCCACGAGCATGGTTGCCACCGTTCCAAGCCCCCGGCTCTTGATGATCTCAATGGTGTCCGTCAGATAGTATTCCCCCTGGCTGTTGTTGTTGTCCAGGCTGTCCAGTGCCTCACGGAGTGCTGAAGACCGGAATACATAGACGCCGGAATTGACCTCATCCACCCGCTTCTCCGCCGGAGTCGCGTCCTTCTCCTCCACGATCTTCTCAAATTTGCCCCACCGGTCCTTGATGATCCTTCCATACCCGGTTGGATCCTCCAGCGCAGCCGTCAGAACTGTAACGGCGTTGTCCTCAAGCTCATGCTGCTCCACCAGCTTCTTCAGGGTTCTTCCGGTCAGCAGCGGCGTATCCCCGCACAGCACCAGCGTCATCCCATCTGTTCCGATAAAATCGCCCGCGCACTTTACCGCATGTCCTGTACCGAGCTGCTCCTCCTGCAGCGCATACTGCACGCCCGTTCCTACCGCCGCTTTCACCTGGTCCGCTCCATGTCCGACCACCAGGCAGATATCGGACAGCTCCGCGCCCGCTTCTTTTGCCGCCTCGATCACATACTGCACCATCGGCTTGCCCAGCGCCTCATGGATCACCTTCGGAAGCTCCGACTTCATCCTGGTTCCCTTTCCCGCTGCCAAAATCACTGCTTTTACCTTTCCCATCTTTATGTAACCTCCATTTCCTGTCAAAACCTGTTTCTGTAACTAATTTCTCATTCTATCATACCTTCCGGCAGATTTCCACCCCCAATCAGAACGGATGCGATCCGGCAGCCAAAGAAAAAGCCGGAGATACTCATCTCCGGCTTATCCTCTGCTACATTAACCCCGTTTTTACGCAATCGCGCCGACTACAACATCCTCTCCTGACTCCAGCGCCTTCTCATACTCCGCGAGGATCATATTCTGAATCCTCTCTCTCGCGCTCTGGTTGATCGGATGCGCAATGTCCCTGTAATCGCCATCTGCTGCCTTGCGGCTCGGCATCGCGATAAATAACCCCTTCTCACCTTCAATTACCTTGATGTCATGCACCGCAAATTCATTGTCCAGCGTAATCGAGACAATGGCTTTCATTTTTCCTTCTTTTGTAACCTTTTTCAGTCGAATGTCTGTAATCTCCATGATTCAAAACCCCCTTGTAAACTACCCTGCTCCTCCAGAAAAGGACTACAGCGTATAGCGGAAATTCTTCTCCACTACCACCTTGATCTGTCCTGGATCTGCCTTATGGACTGTGCCCGCGCGCAGTGTATCGCGGCTCTCCACAATGCAGTTTTCGATCACGGAATTATCCCCGATATGCACATCATTCAAAATGATGGAATTCCGGATCACGCAGTTATTCCCCACATATACCTTCTTAAATAAAACTGAGTTCTCTACTGTACCTTCTACAATACATCCGCTGGCAATCAAGCTGTTGTTGACAACAGCGCCCCCATTATATTTTGCCGGCGGAAGGTCATCTACCTTCGAATATACATCCGGATGCTCTCTGAAGAAATAATCCCTGATGTCCTTCTTCAGGAAATCCATATTGGTCCTGTAATAAGAATCGATCGTTCCGATATTCCTCCAGTAGGAATCCATCTTGTACGCAAAAATCTTCTTCACGCCCTTGTAGCGGATCAGGATATCACGCACAAAGTCTGTACGGCCTTCCTTCGCGCAGGCCTCCAAAAGTTCGATCAGCTGTCTTCTGCGGATCACGTACACGCCAATGGATGCGGTAGAGCTGCTGGCCACCAACGGTTTCTCCTCGAAGTCAACGATCTGCATCTCCTCATTGCACTTTACGATACCAAATCTGCTGATATCATCCTCGCTGGGATCCATCTTCCTCACAACAACCGTAATGTCAGCGCCCTTCTTGATATGCTCCTCCAAAACCTTGTTGTAATCCAGCTTGTAAACACCGTCTCCACTCGCCACTACCACATAGGGCTCATGGCTGTCCTTCAGGAAGCTGATATTCTGATACAACGCGTCCGCGGTACCCTGATACCAATAGCTGTTCGTAGAGGTGATGGTAGGCGTAAACACATAGAGACCGCCCTGCTTTCTGCCGAAGTCCCACCACTTGGAAGAATTCAGGTGCTCGTTCAGTGAACGCGAATTGTACTGCGTGATGACCGCAACCTTCTGAATGCGAGAATTGGTCATATTGCTCAGTGAAAAATCAATTGCGCGGTAGCTGCCCATCACAGGCATCGCTGCCACTGCTCTCTTGGCTGATAATTCGCCCATCCGGTTGCTGTTACCGCCTGCTAAAATTACTCCTATCGCTCTCATGCTAAATCACCTACCTTTATCAAACTAGAACCGCTCTTTAATAATCCATCCGGATATTCTTCTGCCTCAGTAGGTCCGAAAATAGCCGTGTTCTTGCCAACCTTCACATTGTCCGGAATCACTGAATTCTCGCCAATGGTTACCAGACCAAAGGAATAAATGTGCGGCGCCTTCTCGTTCGGTGCTTCCTCGCCGACACCCAACTCTACATTCTTCCCGATCTGCACGTCCTCGGCAATGATTGATTTGTTGATGACAGCTCCATCGCCGATCACTGTGCCGTTCATGATGATCGAATCCCTGACAACCGCCCCCTTTCCAATGGTGACGCCCGCGCCGATCACGCTGTGGCTCACCTCACCGTACACCTCGGTACCCTCGCCGATAATGCTCTCGCGAACCGTGCCCTCCTGATCAATATACTGCGGAGGCAGGATCTCGCTCTTCGTATAAATCTTCCAGAACTCCTCATACAGATTGAATTCCGGAACCAGGTCAACCAGCTCCATATTGGACTCCCAGTAAGAGCCCAGTGTTCCAACGTCCTTCCAGTATCCCCGGAAATCATAAGCCACAACCTTAGAACCGCGCTCATGGCAATGTGGGATCACATGCTTGCCGAAGTCACAGGACGGAACATCCTTAAGTGCCTGCAGAGCTTCCTTGAGCACGCTCCACTTAAAGATATAGATACCCATCGAAGCCTTGTTGCTCCTCGGCTTCTCCGGCTTCTCCTCAAACTCCTGGATCACGCCGTTCTCATCTGTGATTACAACACCGAATCTGCTCGCTTCCTCCATCGGAACCTCGTAGGTCGCAAGCGTGATGTCTGCATCCATCGACTTGTGGAAGTCCAGCATCACCTCGTAGTCCATCTTGTAAATATGGTCTCCCGAAAGGATCAGGACATATTCAGGGTTGTAATATTCGATATACTCCAGATTCTGGAAAATCGCGTTCGCTGTTCCGGTATACCACTGGCTGTTCGTGCTCTTCTCATAAGGCGGCAACACCGTCACGCCACCCATGTTGCGGTCCAGATCCCATGGAATACCAATGCCAATATGCTGATTCAGCCGAAGCGGTCTGTACTGTGTCAGCACGCCAACAGTGTCGATCCCTGAATTGATACAGTTACTGAGCGGGAAGTCAATGATCTTGTACTTACCGCCAAAGGCAACCGCAGGCTTGGCCAACTTCGAGGTAAGAACACCGAGTCTGCTTCCTTGTCCGCCAGCTAAAAGCATGGCAATCATTTCTTTCTTAATCATACTGTCACCCCTTTACGCAAGTTATGTTGTAATTATAACATTTATTTCCGTAAATTGAAAGAATTTTTATCTATTTTTGCACAATTTTTTGAAATTTTGGTGATTTTCTATCTAAAAATTGCATTCAACGTTATATTTCATGAGCAAACGCCCGTTTTTTTATAAAAAATGCACAAATACTATATTATTAGTTTTTGTTTCAACGAATCCTTTAACAGTATAACTGGAATTTTGATGAAAAATCGGGTATATTAAAAACAGGCGGCAGCTCTGCCCGGCAAAACAGACAAAAACAGGCATGATGTCACTGTTTACCGGCTAACCGGACGGTTTCCGGAAGCGTTTTGTTCACACTTCGGGTACGAGCCAAAGCATATGCGAAAGCAGCAGTGATTTTAACATTATTTCATATGGAAGAAAAAACACAGGAAAGGACAAAAACTATGAATATCATGCAGATGAAGGACATTTTCAGACAGCCGGACGCGTATGCGGAGCAGGATGTAACCGTCTGCGGCTGGGTAAAAAGCAACCGCGGCTCTAAAAGCTTCGGATTCATCAGCCTGCAGGACGGGACCTGCTTTTCGCCGATCCAGATCGTGTACGGCGAGAGCCTGTCCAATTTTTCAGCGCTCCAGAAGATCAACGTAGGCGCCGCTCTGATCGTCGCCGGCACCCTGGTGCTGACGCCGGAGGCGAAACAGAGCTTTGAGATCCAGGCTAAATCCATTGAGATCGAGGGCGACTCCAGCGCGAGCTATCCCCTGCAGAAGAAGCGGCACAGCTTTGAATACCTGCGCACCATCTCCCATTTAAGGCCGCGCACCAATACCTTCCAGGCCGTATTCCGGGTGCGTTCCCTGGCAGCCTACGCGATCCACCAGTTCTTTCAGGAGCGGAATTTCGTCTATGTGCACACGCCCCTGATCACCGGCAGCGACTGCGAGGGCGCGGGAGAAATGTTCCGGGTTACAACATTAAATCCTAAGACACCGCCCCTGACAGAGGACGGAGAGGTTGACTTTACCGAGGATTTTTTTGGAAAAATGACCTCTCTCACCGTCAGCGGACAACTAAACGGAGAAACCTTCGCCCAGGCCTTCCGCTCCATCTACACCTTCGGGCCGACCTTCCGGGCCGAAAACTCCAACACCACCCGGCACGCGGCTGAATTCTGGATGATCGAGCCCGAGATCGCCTTCGCGGATCTGGCTGATGACATGCAGCTTGCCGAGGATATGTTAAAATACGTGATCCGGTATGTGCTTGAACACGCCCCGGAGGAGATGGCGTTTTTTAACAGCTTTGTGGACAAGGAGCTGATCGGGCGGCTTTTGCATGTGGCGGACTCGGACTTTGCCCATGTGACCTACACGGAGGCCATCGAGCTGCTCGCCCCGCAAAATAACTGCTTTGCCTACAAGGCGGAATGGGGCGCGGACCTGCAGACCGAGCACGAGCGCTATCTGACCGAGAAGATATTTAAACGTCCGGTCTTCGTGACCGATTACCCGAAGGAGATCAAGGCGTTTTATATGAAGCTGAATCCGGACGGCCGCACTGTCGCCGCCATGGACTGCCTTGTTCCCGGCATCGGGGAGATCATCGGCGGAAGCCAGCGCGAGGATGACTATGACACCCTGCTGGCGCGAATGAGGGAATGCGGGCTGAATGTGGAGGACTACCAGTTCTACCTGGACCTGCGGCGCTACGGCTCCACAAGGCACGCAGGCTTCGGCCTGGGATTTGAACGGCTCATCATGTACCTTACCGGAATGGGCAACATCCGGGACGTGATCCCCTTCCCACGGACTGTCAAAAACTGCGATCTGTAACAATTCACAAAAAACAACGGGTGGATCCGTCTTATCACGCTCCACCCGTTTCATTTCTGTCCGTTTCTGTATTACCACGGCCAGGCCGCGCCACCGCCGCAGCTCATCCTGTCATGACGCAATCCCGGCGGACATCAGATCCTTTCGACCGCCATTCCACCGCAAGCTCCCGTCAATTATCGTTACGATGCCATCCCGACAGGCATCAGATCCTTTCCCTCAAGCTCCGTCATCTTCCGGTAGATCTCCGGAAAATCCCTCCGCAGCCGGACAGGAACAAAATTCAGATCCACAAAGCAGTGCTGGCTCTCTGCCGTCGTGTGCAGCGTCTGCATATCCTCTGAATAAATACGGTAGCTCATCTCAAATTTGACGCCGTGAAAGCGCTCTATCTTCGGGATAATACAGATCGTATCCCCAAAGCGGACCGCATTCTTATAGTTACAGCTCACCTGCAGCACCGGGATCATGATCCCGTCCTCCTCCATCTGATGATAATTCACCTGCATCTGCCTGAGCAGATCCATCCTGCACTCCTCCAGATACCTGATATAATTGGAATGATGCACAACCTGCATCTTATCCGTTTCATAATAGTTCACAGTCCTTTTAAATATCTGATATGATTCCAGCAACCCTGATTCCTCCTCTGAAAACGCCAGTTTTCTATCTGATCCCATCCGGCCGGATGCCAATACCGCAAATCTCCCCAACGCGCGGGCAAACACGATAGCCGGCTTCCGTCTTCCATCCCGGGCAGGCGGTCAGTCAAATTCCATAATTTCAAATTCCTCGTCAAACTGCATGGACGCCTGTACATATTTATTGCCATCCGCGTCAACCCTGATATCTTCATCCTGTGCCGGTTTCTTCTTCTGGGGTGCAGCCGGTTTCGCTTCCTTTCCGGTAGCAGAGTGCGCATCCGGTTTCATTTCCTTCTTACCGGCAGCTGCCGCCTCCTGTTTTGACCGCTGCTGATCCGGAGCTGCTTTAGCCGGTTTCGCATCCGGCGCTCCGTCAGATGACGTTCCCGTCTTCTGCCTGCTGCCGGACGACTTCTCCGCTCCCGATTCCTGCCTGCCGGCAGACGGCTTCTCCGCTCCCGATTCCTGCCTGTCGGCAGACGGCTTCCCAGTTCCCGATTCCTGTCTGCTGGCAGACGGCTTCTCCGCCCCCGCTTTCTGCCTGCTGGCGGATGATACCTCCGCTCTTAGCAAATGCATGTCCCGTTCTGACGAGTCTGTGGAATCCGGATCATAGACTGAAATATCTGCCTCCGCCATCTCGCGCGCCTGAACGGCACGCCGGATCAGGCCGCCCTGTGCCGGACGCTGCTTCTCCGAAGCCTGCTTGTCGATTGCAGTTTTTTCGCCTGATGGATTTCCAGGCGCCGGCTTTCCGGCTGACAGCTTTTCTGACACCGCTTTTTCGGCTGACGGCTTTTGCGCCACTGCATTTGCGCCTGACGGATCTTTGCGCTCACGAACAGCATGGAGGATCAGCCCGACATACTTTTTCTCCGTCATCATAGCCCTGGCCATCCCCGCCACCTTTCGGGAAGGCGCTGCGGCTACCGTCATATTCTTCTTGAAATGGCACTCCACCAAGGGGCTGTCCGCCGATGCCTTCGGCTCTCCGGCCGGCAACTCCTTCCCGGAAACTGCATGCTCCGGTTCCAGCTTCATCTCATACTGCACGCCCTCTGCCTGTCCGTTCACCGCCGCGTCTTTTGGCGCGTTCTTAACCGCGCCGGGCATGCCCACTGAACGCTTTGCGCTCTTCTTAACGGACACCCTGGCAGTCCTTGGCTTATCCTCCGCCTGTCCCGGCGCTTTTCCGCCATCCGCCGGCGTCCCGCTGCCAGACACGTCTGCAGCCTGCGCTGCACCGCCCGGCTCTCCGCCATCTTTCGCTGCGGCGTCTTCTTCTATATCCTGACCCGCAAGCGCATCCTCCTCCGCATAGCCGGTCCCGTATCCGGACTCATATTCCCCGCCCGGTTCTTCGTCCACGTACTCAATCTCATATTCCTCGCCCTCGGCAAGCTCATCCTCCGTCACATAGACGATCTCATATTCCTCTTCCGGCTCCTCCTGCGCATATCCGGCTTCATATTCCCCGTCCGGCACCTCCTGCGCATATCCGGCTTCATACTCCCCGCCCGGCTCTTCGTCCACATACTCAATCTCATATTCCTCGCCCTCGGCAAGCTCATCCTCCGTCACGTAGACGATCTCGTACTCCTCTTCCTCAGGCTGCCCGTTCGTCTCCTGCGCCGCCACCCCGGCCTCCGCCGCAGGCGCTTCCGGTTCCGCTGCCTGCGCGGGCTTCTGCTCCGCGGCAGCCCATTTTCTCATGCGCAGGGAGGAGCCGCTTCTGCCATCGCGGATCACCTGCCCCAGGCCTTCCTTCTTCATCTTCTCTACAGTCGCCATCAAGGCGTCCCGCTCCGCCTTCATCTCCTCCAGGGCCTGCGTTGCAAGCATCGCCTGCTCCTCCGCGTATTTCGCACGGGACTCCTGCTCCTCCGCCATCCTGGCCTGCTCGTCCTCCAGATCCAGCGAAAGCTGCACGCTTCCGTCCTCATACTGGTCTGAATTCTGCCGCTTCTTCATTCTCTCATGGTACAGCTCGCTGGAAAGCAGCTTGCCGATCTCCAGAATCTGCTGTCCCCTGTCTTCCATCTCCATATCCTGCAGCTCCACCATCAGCTCCTGGCGGTTGTTGGCCAATATGGAAAGCTTCTCATGCAGGGCCTCCAGAATGATCTGATAATCGCCAAAAATATTGTCATACGCCTCCTTGATCAGATCTGTCACCTCGGTCAGCATCTCATCGGTATAGATCATCGACGCCGCGTAAATCTCATTCGCCCCGTCTAACGCGCTGCGTTCCTCCTCATTCAGTGTGCTGTAATCAAGCGGCGCCACCCTCGTGGCCCGTTTGGATACCCGCATGCGGCTGGCAGTCTGTTCCGCCTCATAAATGATGCGCTCCGCGTCACGTTTCGCCTCATTCAGGATTTTACCTTTGCGGTCATTTACCTCATGGTAGGTCTTGATCTCTACATCCATATGCTGCTCCAGCTCTGTCAGCAGAGTCAGAACCTCATCCTTGTGGACCGTGACGATCCCGGAAGCAAGGGGTACCGGAGACGCATTGTTGATGATCCCCTGCAACCTGTTTATGATCTCTTTTGTCCTGCTTTTATCCGCAATGGTAGCCATTTTCTCATCCTCCTATTCCCGCAAGCGGCCATCCTGCCCGAACAGCTTCGCTTAACCTCTGAATTGCACTCTATTTTACCAAACTAAACCCCTGCAATCAATCAATTTCTTAAAATTTTTGTAAAAAATATGTAAAAACTGCTTCATATTCATGCTATAATGAACGCAGACACCCATACGCCGCCCCGGCCGTCTCTTGAAAAAACGGGACAAACCACAGGCAGCGCCTTATCCATTTTTTAGAGGAGGCATATATGAGCTTACAGCAAACACCCGCGTCAGACCGCATACGCATCGGCTTTTTCGGCAAGAGAAACGCCGGAAAATCCAGCCTTTTAAACGCCATTACCGGCCAGCCCGTCTCCGTTGTCTCTGACCAGAAGGGCACAACCACTGATCCCGTCCACAAGGCGATGGAGCTTCTGCCCTTAGGTCCCGTCCTGCTGATCGACACGCCGGGTCTGGACGACGAAGGCCCGCTCGGCGAGCTGCGGATTCAAAAAATGCGGCAGGTGCTTAACACGGCAGACCTGGCCATCCTCGTGACTGAAGCCGGACAGCATCTGGACCAGGACGACCTGCTTTTAGCCGGCGAGCTGAATCGGAGGCAGATTCCCTTTCTGATCGCATGGAATAAACATGACCTGCAGCCCGGTCAGGACAGGCCGGACAATCTGCCCGTTACCCTGAAGGATTGCCTGATCCCCGTCAGCGCCGCCACAGGAGAAGGCATCGTCCTCCTGAAGGAAAGGCTCGCGGGGCTCATCACTGTCAAGGATAAGCCCCTGGTACGTGATCTGATCGGCCCCATGCAGCTTGTTGTACTGGTCGTCCCCATCGACGCCTCCGCCCCGAAGGGAAGGCTGATCCTGCCCCAGCAGCAGGTGCTCCGTGAGGTTCTGGAATGCGGCGCGATCGCGCTCGTGGTACGCGACACAGAGCTTGCCGGAACGCTTCCCCTGCTCTCCCGCAGGCCTGATCTGGTGATTACGGACAGTCAGGTGTTCCAGCAGGCAGCGGCAGCCCTGCCGGAGGAAATCCCGCTTACCTCCTTTTCAATCCTGATGGCGAGGAAAAAAGGGTTTTTATCTGCCTCCGTAAAGGGCGTCACCGCCATCGACAAACTGAAGAACGGAGATCCCATCCTCATCGCTGAGGGCTGCACCCATCACAGGCAGTGCGAGGATATCGGCACCGTAAAGCTGCCCCGGCTGATCCGCAGCCACACCGGCATCGCGCCGGACTTCTCCTTCTGCTCCGGCGGAGATTTTCCGGCTGACCTGTCCTGCTTTAAGCTTGTCATCCACTGCGGAGGCTGTATGCTCCACGAGCGCGAGATCAGACAGCGCCTGCTGCTGGCAGAGGAACAGAATATCCCCGTCACAAACTACGGCGTCGCGATCGCGCACATGCGCGGCATCCTGCCGCGCAGCCTTTCCCCGCTGCACGGCTGCCTGTGATCCAATACCGCCAGTACCCGCCTTTCCGTTTCGCGACTGCCTGTAATCATACCGCCAGCACCCGCCTTCCCGTTTCACGGCTGCCTGTGACTCAATACCTCCAGCATGTGCCTTCCCGTTTCGCGGCTGTCTGTGATCCCGCGCTGTCAGCACGCGCCTTCCCGCACCGCCTTCCTGCGCTTTCTATAAAAACGCACCAGAATGCGCAGCACCTGGAAGGCCAGCACCGCCAGCACGCAGCCCAGCAGCACGCCGCTGCTGTCGATCAGCACATCCCTCCACTCTCCGCTCCTGCCGTCTACAAAGAGCTGGTGCGCCTCATCCGTACAGGCATAGAGAGTGCCGGCCAGCCATGCCAGCGCCTCCCTCGCAAGCCCCGGAAGCGAAGCGCATAACAACAGATCGGCACTGAGCAGAATGCCCAACAGCGTGTACTCACTGAAATGCGCGGATTTTCTCACCGGATGGTCGATCTGCTCCGCATAAGCGTACTGCTCCGGTACCGGAAGATTATCAAAATTTTCAACGATCACGCTTCCGATGGCAAATCCCACCGACAGGCTCATATCAGAGGATTCCTCTGCCGGCTTTGCCGACATCCAATAGATCACGCCCATCCACAGTCCTGTCAGGACAATGCAGAAAATCCCAAGCCTTTTTCTCCACATAAGTACCTTCCTTTCTTATATCCACACAAACCGAACAGCAGCAACAGCATCTCAGGCTTCCATTATAGTATGCCCAAAGATCCAAGCAACAGCACTGTAAGCAGTACCGGCGTCACAAACTTCAGCATGACGATATACAGCCGTCTCCTTCCGAATCGCTCCCCGTTTTTGGTGGCCTCGTCCACCACCGTCTCAGGCTTCAGCACCCAGCCGATCAGAATGCAGGTTCCGATCGCCACCACCGGCATAAAGATATTATTACTGATATAATCCACAATATCCAAAATCTGCGCCTTTGTGCCGTTCGGAAGCGGCACTTCAAAATAAAAGATATTATATCCCAGGCAGATGATCACGCCCAGAACCAGAGCGATCACCGTCTCCGCCACAGTCGCCTGCTTCCGTTCCACCTTGAAGCGATCGATCAGTCCTGAAACCACAGCCTCCAGCACAGAAACAGAGCTGGTCAGCGCCGCGAACAGCACCATCAGGAAAAATACCGAACCGATCACCCTTCCAAACGCCCCCATCTGTGCGAAAACCTTGGGAATAACGACAAACATAAGGCCGGGTCCAGCTGTCATTCCCTCCTTCCCCATGTAGACAAACACTGCGGGAATGATCATCACGCCCGCCAGAAACGCCACCATCGTGTCAAAGAACTCAATCTGGTTTACGGATTTGACCAGATTGTCCTCATCCTTATAATAGGAACCATAAGTTACCATGATGCCCATGGCAACGCTGATGCTGTAAAAGAGCTGCCCCATGGCATCCATTACCACGACAAAGAAATCCCGCACCTGCATACCCGACACGCTCGGCACCACATAGAACAGAAATCCCTGAATGCCGCTTCTGTCCCCCTGCGCCTCGCCGCCCCGGATCGTCAGCGCGAAGACGGCAATCCCCACCACCAGGATCAGCAGCACCGGCATCAGGATTTTGGACATCGCCTCGATGCCTTTATTGACGCCACGGAATACCACAAAGCCTGTCAGCAGCAAAAATATCACGTCATAAATAATCGGCTCATACTGCCCCGTGATAAAATCCGTAAAGAACGAATCCTCCGCCGCCGCAAGTCCCTGCCCTGTCACAAAGGCCACACAGTATTTCATCACCCATCCGCCGATGATACAGTAATAGGGCAGAATCAGGAACGGGACGGCGTTTGCGATCACGCCGAGAAAGCCCCACTCCTTCTTTAACATCCCATAGGCCGTTCTCGCGCTCTGCCGCGTCTTTCTTCCTATTGAAACCTCGCTCACCAGAAGCGTATATCCAAAGGTCAGCGCCAGCACGATATAGACGGCCAGAAACAGTCCGCCTCCGTCCTTCGCCGCCAGATAGGGAAATCTCCAGATATTTCCCAGACCGACTGCGCTTCCCGCCGCAGCCAGCACGAATCCCAACGAGCTTGAAAATGAATTCCTTTTTTCTGACATGATCATCCTCTCCTTAAAAAATATCCTGTTACCATAACGCACATTTTACCATAACTTTAATGTTCTATCAATTGTATTTATCGTAAATGTTTGATAGAATATAGAAAATATATGACCGTTCACCCTTTGACCAAACTGTTGTATACCGGACGACTCCCGGCGGATAGTTCATTTGCACTTCGGACACGAGCGAAAGCATACCCTCGAACTAAGCGCGCCCGTCGCCTGTGGCTTGGGCTTGCTAAGGTCTCAGGCATTGCGCTTAATTGCTCACGCAGCGGTACTAGGTTCGCTTCCTTTGTCAGTTCACCAAGGACCGGCGTTCGCAAATAGCCCTCCGTTGCAAATAAACTATCCTCTGGGAGCCTATGTATCGGCTAAAGGGCGAACTATTACAAAAATATTATTCGCAGGAGAAAATAGGCATGGAACACACGTCACAGGTAAAACTGGTCAGCTATAACAGTAAACATACCGAGGTCTGCGCCAGCGCGGCAAGAATCTCAACCACGCAGGGAGACGCGGTGGAAATCTTTGAAAAGGCAGAGGGCAATGAAAAAAATACAGCCCTGATCGGAAAGGTGCTGCAGTCGGGGCACAAGTCTGTCATAGAGCACGTCACCTTTACATTTGCTTTTAAAAATGTATCCGCGTTTGTGGAACAGTTCTTTATCGAATCGAGGCTTGCGTCCTTCACTGTCAAATCCAGAAGGTATGTAGATTTCAGCAGGTCGGGCTACTATGTCCCGCCACAGCTTCCGGAAGATGCGGACAAAAAGTACCGCGCTTATATGGACCTGCTCTTTGAGGCGTATCAGAAGCTGCTGGAGTTAGACATTCCAAGGGAGGACGCCAGATTTGTGCTGCCCTATTCCTTCCACAGTAATTTTTACTGCACCCTGAACGCCAGGGAACTGGCCCACATCCTCCGCGATATCCGGCAGGGACGCGGCCAGGGATTTCCTGAGCTTTTGCGGATCGCGGACATGATGGCAGATCAGGTAACGGAGCTTTTCCCGGCAATACAGGCAGAACTCCAGACAACTGCCCAAAGCGACGCCGGCAGCCGCCCATCAGGCGGGGCTTTCGCGCCATCCCCGGAAGCGTCCATTTCAGGCGGCAGTAGCGGTTCACCGATTGCCGGCAGCGGGAACGAGGGAAGCTCCTCCCCGTTCCTCGTCAGCGAAACCGCCAGCTTCATTTCCGCAAAGGAGATCGGTGCGGTCACCCTGTGCAGCGCGCCCGTACATCCCGCGAAGATCCTCGAAATGGCCTGGTCCGTCTGCCATCCGGGCAGTGAGCCGGATTGCCGCAGTCTGACCACCTCAGAGCGCCCGCGCGAGCTCGAACAGCTCTCCTACTGCTTCCAGATCCGCAACCTGACGCTTTCCGGCATCACGCACCTGGTAAGGCACCGGATGCAGTCGATCCTGATCCCGTCCATCGCGCGGCTTGACCACAGCCGTTACATTTTACCGGATACCATCAAAAACCATCCGGAGGCAGAGCGCGTCTACCGCGGCTCCCTCGAAACCGCCAACGCCATGCTGCCCGGCATAGCCGCCATTCCGGCGCTCAGGCCCTGCAGCTGCTACTTCGCGGTCAGCGGCAACCTGATGGACGTCCTTACCACGATGAACGCGAGGGAGCTTCTGCATTTCCTCAAGCTGCGCACCTGCAGCCGTGCCCAGTGGGAGATCCGTGACATTTCCATCGACCTGCTTGGACAGCTAAGGGACAGCTTTCCGGAGCTGTTTAACCTATACGGGCCAAGCTGCTTCGTCACCGGAAGATGTCCTGAAGGACGGATGACCTGCGGAAAAATAAATGAGATCAAGAAGCAGTTTTCCTGATTCCGTCTGATGAAATGGTAAACGCCAAAACTTTTTCGTTTTGGCGTTTTCTGCGTCTTTCCATTTTTTTCCTGTCAATCCCTGCGGAACAGATCCCTGGTATAGACCTTGTCCTCCACGTCGTCCAGAGCCGCGTCATAACGGTTCGCGATGATCGCGTCGCAGGACTGTTTAAACCGCTTAAGGTCATTGATCACCACGGAACCGAAAAAGGTCGAGCCGTCCTCAAGCGTCGGCTCGTAGATCACCACCGTCGCTCCCTTGGCCTTGATCCGCTTCATCACGCCCTGAATCGAGCTCTGGCGGAAATTGTCGCTGTTACTCTTCATGGTCAGCCGGTACACGCCAACCACCACCTGTTTCTCCTTCGTCCTGTCATAGCTTCCATTGGAATAGCTGTAGTATCCTGCCTTTTCCAGCACACGGTCGGAAATAAAGTCCTTTCTGGTCCGGTTCGCCTCCACGATCGCGGTCATCATATTCTGGGGTACGTCGGAATAGTTGGCAAGGAGCTGCTTCGTATCCTTCGGCAGGCAGTATCCGCCATACCCGAAGGATGGATTGTTATAGAAATCCCCGATTCTCGGATCCAGGCTCACGCCCTTAATGATCTGCGCCGTGTCAAGCCCCTTCATCTCCGCATAGGTGTCAAGCTCATTGAAATACGCCACCCGGAGTGCCAGATAGGTATTGGAAAACAGCTTCACAGCCTCTGCCTCTGTCGTTCCCATCCTGAGGACAGGAATATCCTCCCGGACAGCGCCTTCCACCAGCAGCGCCCCGAACCGGTCCGCCTCCTGCTGCGTCTGCTCGTCACAGCCCAGAATGATCCGGCTCGGATACAGGTTGTCATAAAGCGCCTTGGACTCTCTTAAGAATTCCGGACTGAACAAAATCCTCTCCAGTTTATATTTTTCTTTGACAGACCTCGTATAGCCGACAGGGATCGTGGACTTGATCACAAAGCAGGGCATCCTGCCGCCAGCCTCCACGCTCTGAAGCACCGTTTCGATCACCGTTTCCACCGCGCTGCAGTCAAAGAAATTCTTCCGCGGATCATAGTTCGTTGGAGCCGCAATGATCACGTAATCCGCCTCCGCGTAGGCCGGAGCGCCATCCATGACAGCCCGCAGCCTAAGCTTGCGTTTCCCCTCTTTTGCCTCCGCTAAATACCGCTCAATATATTCATCCTGGATCGGCGACCGGTACGCGTTGATCTGCTCCACCTTCTCCGGCAGGACATCCACGACCGTCACCTCATTGTGCTGTGCGAGCAGGACGGAAAGGGACAAACCCACGTATCCGGCTCCAGCAACCGCTATCTTATAATCTTTCATCTCATTTTCTCCTCTATAAAACGGTTGGCTATTATCGTACTTATGGTTGACAGTAGAACACATGTTTGATGTAATAATTTATATCGAACAAAAGATATGGGGTTACTATCTAAACCATCCTTGAATAGTATAAAATCTTAAAGGTAAAGTCCGAAATCTAATAAAGGCCATGTTCGATATTCAAAGTATACAGGTAGCCTGAGTCACATCAGGTAGATGCATTAGGCTTATGCCGCTGATCGTCACCTTCACCAGGATCCTCAAAACCCCTATCACATCTGACCACAGGTTTTCACCTTAAACGGCAGACATCCTTCCCAAATCAGGCCGGATGGTACGTCGTGACCACAGACTGCACAAGCTCCCTGATATTTTCTTTATTACTATATGCCGCATCCATCATCTCCTCCAGCTGGCCTAAAAACCGGTCTACATCAAACGGAATCGGACATCCGATATGAATCAGGTCATTCTGCGTTTTCAAAAGCCCTTCCTCGGCCATCAGCTTCTCTTCATAAAGCTTCTCTCCCGGCCTAAGGCCTGAATACTCAATCCTGATATCCACATCCGGCCTGTGCCCGGACAGCTTGATCAGATTCCTGGCTAGCGTATCGATCTTCACAGGCTCACCCATGTCCAGCACAAAGATCTCTCCGCCTCTGGCATAGGTTCCAGCCTGCATTACCAGGCTGACCGCTTCCGGAATCGTCATAAAATACCGGATAATGTCAGGATGCGTCACCGTCACGGGACCGCCCTCCTCAATCTGCCGCTTAAACACAGGAATCACGGAACCATTGCTTCCCAGTACATTTCCGAACCGGACAGCGACAAATTCCGTCTTCGCCTGCTCCACCTGAGCTGTCATCGCATGCTTTTTATCCTCGTCCTGCAGAAGATGCGTAAAAAGCTGCGGGATATCCTCCGCCTTCCCCTCCTTGATCTTGAAATCAAAGGCCTGGATGATCATCTCACACAGCCGCTTGGACGCGCCCATGACATTGGTTGGATTCACAGCCTTATCTGTGCTTATCATCACAAATTTGGAGCAATGGTTCGCCATAGCTGCATAAGCCGTCTTATATGTACCGATCGCGTTATTCTTGATAGCCTCGCAGGGGCTGGCTTCCATCAGCGGAACATGTTTGTGCGCGGCCGCATGATAGACAATATCCGGATGATAGGTTTCGAACACCCGGAATATTTTTCTGCTGTCCCTGACCGATCCGATCACCACCTCGAGATCCATTCCCGGATATTTTTTCCGGAGCTCCAGCTGGATGTCATAGGCGTTATTCTCGTAAATGTCAAAAATAATTAATTTTTTCGGAGAATGGGCTGCCACCTGCCTGGATAACTCACTTCCGATCGAGCCGCCCCCACCGGTGATCAGCACTGTCTTTCCTGAAATATAGTCAAAGATCTCCTGCATCTCCACATGGATGGGTTCCCTGCCCAGCAGATCCTCCACCTCCACCTTCTTCATCGACGCCACGGTCACGCTTCCGCTCATGAGCTCATACATCCCCGGAAGCTGAAGCGTCTCGATCGGAAGCTCATTACAGATTGTGAGAATATTACGCCGTTCCTCCACAGTCGCGCTTGGAATCGCGAAGTAGATCTTCTCAACCGCGTATTTATAGCAGGCCTTCATAATGGACTCAGAGCCGCCGACGATCGGCACCCCGTCAATGTAGCGCCCCCATTTGTTCGGGTTGTCATCGATAATACAGCACACCTTCTCCTCCATCATCTGTGAGGTTCGGATATCCCGCAGGATCATCTGTCCGGCCTGTCCCGCCCCAATGATCATGACCTTGCTATAGCGGGTCTCGTCCTCCAACAGCTTTTCCCTGACCAGGAAAACAAAGCGGTAGGAAAAGCGCACAGCCGATATGAAAAAAAACTGGAACATAATTCCCATCATATAGTAAGAAATCGGCATGCGCCCGAAAGTAACGCCCATTCCCACAATATGAATACCCAGCGTGATCATCGTTGCAAGCAGAATTCTGTTCAGCTCGCTGAAGCTCGCGTATCTCCAGATTGACCTGTACAATTTCAAAAACCAGAAAACCACAACAGAAGCAACGGCATAGGGAATAATAAAATCCAAGTATGCCTGAAAATAGCGCTGCGGAATCGTGCTTACTGCACAGTCAAAGCGGATCCAAAGAGCCGCGAAATATGACGCGCAGATTGCCAGCATATCAAACAACATCATATATATTGTTATCAGTTTTCCACGGTTTTTGTTAAAAAAACCGTGTGATCCAACCTTTTTTGCAGACCTTTCCATAAAATCCTCCCCCCCCCAAATCTGTTTCTTTTGTCCTTAATCCGCTTTCTCCCCTAAAAACACTATTTTTTATCTGTTATCATCCGGTTGGATATCAATATCATAATTACGACTTATACCATTCATTAAAATCCCTCCGTGCTGTCCGGCAGGAACAAAATCTTCACCGTGCAGAACATGATCTTTAGATCCATGATCACGGAGCGCTGGGAGATGTAGATCAGGTCCAGCTTAAGCTTGTCGACGGGCGAGGTGTTGTATTTGCCATAGACCTGCGCGTACCCAGTCAGTCCCGCCTTCACCTTCAAGCGGAGGGAAAACTGCGGAAAGGTCTTCTCGTATCCCTTAGCGATGTCCGGCTGCTCGGGGCGGGGACCCACAATAGTCATATCGCCCTTCAGGATATTGATCAGCTGCGGGATCTCGTCGATCCGGAACCTCCGGATCACCGCCCCCACCTTCGTGATCCTGTCGTCATGCTTCATCGCGAGGGTACTCTCCTTCCCCGCGTTCACCTTCATACTCCGAAATTTGTAGATCTCAAAGACGCGGTTGTTGACCGTCAGCCTCCGCTGCTTGTAAAAGACCGGCCCGCCGTCCTCTAACTTGATCGCAATTGCCGTCAGCAGCATGAAAGGCGATGAAATCAAAAGGCCTGTCAGCGACAGCAGGATATCCATGCCGCGCTTCACAATCGGATAATACCACACCACATCCGCCTTCTTATTGCGCAACATGGGCGTGTCAAAGAAGTGGGACACCTCATAGCTTCGCACCATCACATCCGAAATATCAATAGAAAAATGAATGTCGCATCTTCTCCTGTCACAGAACAGGATGATCTCCTGCCGGATCCTGTCGTCCACCTCATACAGATAAACATCCTCGCACTGCCCCAGCACATCATACAGCTCCTCCGCGTTCGTGTACTGGTCCAGGCAGTCCAGGATCTGGTATCTCCTGTTAAACCGCTCCATCTTCTCAAGGAGCAGCGGATAGCTCTCATCGCCATAGACGATCGCCACCTTCCGCGGCTCGTCAAACCTGGCGTGCAGCCGGTTCATCACAAAGGTCAGCAGTCCTGTAAACACAATCTGCGCCATGAATACAGCCAAAAACAGTGTCGCCTCGATGCGCTCAAAATTGTGGAACCATAAAAACGCGGCGCCATACAGAATCACATCGGCAATCCCATACGCCAGCGTCTGCGAGAAGGTTAGCTCCATCAGCCGGTAAGCGCCTATGCTGTGCGCCTTGTAGATCTTGGCAAACATAAAGTAGACCGCGCAGTACAGAATCCCCACATAGATCAGGGTACGAAAGCCCCTGTAACCCTCGTCCCAACCCGCGCCGACATTCCAGTACCACAGCAGTACCGCAGAAATGAACGCAAACGCCATCCCCGCGATCAGATATATATTTTTGATCAGTTTTTTGACCTGCGTCTTTGTCATAATGGTGTACCTGCCCCAAACTCCATGAATCTCCCGGCCGGATGCCGATACCGGATATCCCGCCCAAAGCATGAACAGGATATTCGGCTCCCCATATACCTATTATAGTATACTAAAAAACAAAAAAATGAGCAAGACATAATTATCCTGCTCATTTCAGCGGTTCAATATAACGGTATACTGTTAATTGTCAATCAGCAAATATGTAATTTTAGCTAGATACTTCTGATATTCTACTTGTAGATTGTCCAAATAGCCCAAAAAGAAAGAGGTGTTCCCATGGATTTCAACATAGGAGAGAGAATCGCACATTTTAGAACAGCAAAAGGTTTTTCTGTCAACTATCTCGCCAATCAGGCGGGCATATCCCAAAGCTACCTCAGGGAAATCGAGCTGGGGCGCTATTCCAACCCCTCTGTGGATACCATAGAGACGCTGTGCAGCGCTCTCGGCATCTCTCTACGGGAATTTTTTGACACAGGAACAACCGCCCAGAATACAGAGGATTCCCTTCTGGAGGAGATTTCTGCATTATCCTTGCCGCAGTGCGAAAGCCTTCGGATCTTTCTGAAATCACTCCACAGCCAGAAATAACATGCAGGAACTCAATTTTCCTGCTTTACAGGCGCATCTGCGCATCTTGGGAAATATCCGTATTATTTGAACCCGCAGCTTTCCCTATTTTTTTATTATACCAGCATATTTTTTTAATAAAAGTGAAGTGTAAGAATTAACAGCACATTCCACAATATTTACCAAGACACAAATATGCAGCATATCGCATGCCAAAAGGATTCCAAATCCCCGCCTTACAATATGCTGCATATTCTCTTTCCGCCATTCCAGACGGAATTGCTTCTGCCTTACCCTTGCCCTTACAGCATTGCGATCTTCCCGGCCAGCTCGCGAAGCTGGTGCTTGAGTTCATCCACCTCCTGCTGCAGCCTGGTGTTTTTCTCCTGTTCCAGCTTTAACTGCCTGCTTTGAAGCTTCATCTGTTCATTTTGCGTCTGCAGCTGCTCACTCTGCGTCTGCAGTTTCTCGCTCTGTGTCTGCAGCTGCTCGCTCAATTCCTTATTCTCTTCCGTCTTTTTCTCGATCTCCCGATCCTTCTCGTCAAATTCATCCTTAAACAGATCCCGTAATGCGCCCATTCCTCTGATCCTCCTTACCCAGTCTTTGTCCTGATTCAGTTTTATCACAAGGTCAATCACTGCTTCGGCATTGAGCAGATCCCTCACATCTGTAAGTCCCTCAATATCTTTCAGGATACGTTCCATATCCTCATATTCCACCTCGTCTGTCAGCATGGTAACCCAGTGGTAGGCTTCCCCCAGCTCCTTGGTCACAACGATCTGAATATCAATACCGTTCTCCTTCGTAACGTGATAGATACCCTTCTCATGCTTCGAGATCATAAAACCGGACGCTTCCAGTTCCCTCATCAGCACAACCGGCTTTCCTTTTCTGATAAAAGTCAGCGTAACATCACGAACCGGCCGCAGTTTACCGCCGTATCTGGCCGCGAGCAGATGCGCATACGCGACTGTCCGGTTGTAGATCGCGATATCCATCGTCTGGTTCGGTGATTTATATTCAACGATATTATACTTTTTAAAAATAGCTGCCAGCCCGCTGGTACTCCGTGCCTTGCCGCTCCGGCTCACAATCAGGAGATCGATCTGGTTCGGCTTCGGATTCAGCGTAAGCTCCGGGTAATAGACCAGATCCTCTTTCGCGTCCCTCAGCTCCAGCTCGAGCGACGCACAGGCCGGCGGGTGGTACTGATTGTTCGTACCTTTTTTCAGGTCGTCAAAGCTCAGCACCTCTTCTTCCTGATTCTTTCGTATATCATTATCCATATTCTCATTCCTTCCTATAGAAAGCCAAACAGCACAGCTCTCCTACGCCTCAGCACAAAAGCTGAATCTCTCAGCCCTCCAACGCCTCAGCTGTCTCTCTCCTGCTTTTATGTAATTAGCATTGGGTTACAAAAGCAATCGAGATTTCAGACAAAACAAAAATACTACATAGAGGATAATAACATACACTGCAAAATGAAAGTTCATTGCTTTTATAGTATTCTATCATTTTTTATTTCAAAAAGCAATTTATTCTTCAAAATTGTTTTACTAAGAAACTGAAAACATGGGAAGTACATTAGAAAAGTTCCATGTGCTGTTGAAAACACTCATGCTGTTGCCTGTCCCGTGAATTCTTTCAGGTGCCGGATACAAAAACATTTGCATATCAAAAAATGAGGGAAGTCTCCCAAACTATAGGGTTTAAGGAAACTCCCCTCATCTCAAAATGATCCTTCGTCCTCTGTGATTCCGGCTCTCTTAAGCAAGCCGACCAAGCCTGCCCCCATCGCCATCACATCCGCCTCATCACTCATCGGATTCTTTTTCACATTTTTCCACGGCATCCTTTGCCTCCGTACCCGAAAAAATGATATCCAGGATGCCAGGCGCATAGCGTTCAAACATGTTCGCACAGCAGTAGATACTGTTGCGCACAACTTCTCTGCTCGGAGTCACACCCCCATCACAGTCCACATAAATCTTATAAATGATTTTCCCTTCGTCCATGATCAGTTCGAAGTTACCCATAATAAGTCCATCGTTGGCTCTGCATACAAATTCAGCCATCTTCCGCATCATATCACGGTCATCCTCATCCGCTTCGACGGGAGAAAATGCATACACTACATAGTCCCGATCGGATACATGGATCAAATAGTCGATCTTCTTGATCTTACTCTTCAAACGCAGGCCAAACTTGAACTCGCCCGATTCCTCGTCAAAGGAATAATTCCAGCCATCATCGGTCAGAAAATCCTTGATCACCTTTACGATCTCAACAGAATACTCATCTTTCTCCATAGTATACTCTCCTCTCATTTAAATTTTATATTCTATTGTAAGAACCGTATACCCCGCCCAAAATACGGGCGGGTACGGTATCTGCCTCCTATTTTGCTTCCCTTTTCCCTTCGATCACCCTGAAATTCGATATCTTGCTCTTGCCCTCCCATTCGTAGATCAAATCCCCGACAATCTTCATATACTCCCTCTCATCAAGCCGGAACCTGTACCACGCCTCTAAAATGGCGTCAAAGAATCTGCTGCGGCGATACCATTTGGAGCTGCACAGGCATTGGGTTCTGTATGAGTAGTCATACATAGCGCGGATTTTCACAAGCCTCATCGTATACTGCTGCGGTATTCCATCCTTCACAAAGCATAGGATCGTCGATCTGCAGTATTGATCAATACAGTAGCTTTCCTTCTTGGTCAGAAGAAGTCCCTCCTGGTACTTCTCCAAAACGTCAGCCTCCTTCATCGCATAACCAACATATGGCGGCATAGAACCACTCCCCTTCCTTCTTGAACGAAACACGTCTACTGCAGCTTCTCACTTTCATCATATCGACTTGTTTATTGCCTTTCTGAACCCCCTCCATTCCTGTTGTTTCAAAGCCACACAAATAAATGCAGCGTCTCTTTCGCCAGCACAGTTTTATTATAACAACATATTTTTTCAGTAAAAGGGATGTGTTAGATTTAGCAGGATAATTGTAAGAATTAACGCAATTACTCTGCAAGTGCCAAGCAGATCTGCAGCAGGCGTATCCTGATTCACCCGCTTCACGTAAGCATATACTGTTTTGAAACAGCCTGCGTTGCGAATGTACAGACTTGCTGAATAGTTGCGAAATCCCTATTGAGACACAACTAGTAGATCATTCTCGAAATAGCTATACCGATTTTATCAAAGCATACTTTGTTATAACCTATGTTTTCAACAGATAATCAGTCTAGACAATTACTTTACAAACTACTAGCTGCTCATCCAAGGCTTCAAGATCAAATGGAGCCGATTCAGCACCCTTTTCTTATCTGCGCTCCACAGGGGAGTGATCAGCGTCTTTTTGTTTCCATCTCCGGTCATTCTGTGAATCACCATCTGCTCT